>JANYCM010000055.1 GCA_025360285.1 Sphingomonadales bacterium | reverse complement strand
TCGAATTCGACGTCAGATTGTTGACCGTCGCATCGAGCCGGTTCTGCACGGCGCCGAGATTGGCGCGATCGAGGTTGACCGAACCCAGCGCTTCGTCGATCGCGCCCAGTGCGGCGGTGGCGCCATCCTGGGTGGACACATCGATGTTGGCGATCTTCAGGCCGCCCTTGTCGGTACCATAGCTGTTTTCCTCAAAGCCCAGCTTGGTGAACTTTGACGAAGCGCCAAAGGCCAGGCTGCCCGCCGCCACATCGATGCCCTTGGCGGACTTCAGCGTCACGGTCGAATAGGCAGTCTGCACAACATCGGCCGAGACATCGGTTGGATCGGCAACACCGACGGCGGTATAGGCAGTGCCGGTGCCCTTGATCGTCGCGCCGCCCAGGCCGAAATTGGCGGCTGTCGCTTCGGCCGTGTCGAAATAGACGCTGACGTTACGGCCATCGGCGGCCGTGAGATCAAGCCCGCCCTTGCCATTGTCGCTGGCGGCGACGCCGGTCAGGCCGGAATATTTGTTGATCTCCTTGGCGACATTGTCCCGCGTTGCCTGGGCCGAGGCAGTCTGGTCGAGCGTGATGTCGATGTTGACGCCGTTGATGCCCAACGTTGCCGTGGCGGTGGTGCCGATCACCGTCGTCGTCGTGCTGGCAATGGTCAGGGCATTGGCACTGGCCGTCACGCCGGTCTTGTCGCTGGCCGAATTGATGGCATTGGCGATGGCGATGGCGCTGCCGGCCTTGTTCGACGATGGCGGGCTGGTGTCCGAGAAAGTGTCGTCGGCGGCGGTGGCACCGCGGATGGCGACGCCGTTGATGCTGAGATCGCCATTGTTGAGGCTGTTGGCGGTCGCGGCGCTGGTGGCGACGGCGCGCGAGTCGGTCGAAACCGTGGAAACGCCGCGTTCGAAGCTGCCGCCCGCCAGGCCCGACCGGCTGAGGCGCCCCGATGTCGTTGATCCGACAACCACCGGCTGGCCATTGTCCGACACCAGCGAATAGGTGCCCGATTGCGCCCCGGCCTTGACGCCGGTCGAGGCTGCCGTCGCCGTGTTGAAGGCGACGATGATGTTGCGGCCATCACCGGCTTCCAGGCGAATGCCGGCATTGTCGTCACCCGTGTCGATCGCCGTCACCCCGGTCTGGCCGCTGATGGCGTTGATGGCGTCGGCGGCGGCCTTGCGGCTGGCGGCGGCGTTGGTCGTCGTATCGAAGGTCGCCGTCGTCTTGCCATTGATGGTGATGCTGCCGCCGGTCACGGCCGCCGCTGTCATCGCCGTCCCCGTCATCACCGTCTTGCCTACCACAGCATGGACGCCGGTTTCGGCGGCATGGGCGTTGATAGCGGCAGCCTTGGCCAGCGCCGATGCCGCCTTCTGGTCCGACGAGACGCTGTCGTCGTTCGCCGAGCCCGAACCGATAGTGACGCCATTGATGGTCAGGTCGCCGGCGGTCAGTGCCTGGTTGGCGGTCAGGTTGGTCACCGTGCCTTCAAAGCTGCCCGTCGCCGTCAGCGCGGCGGTGCGGCCGGTGCCGAGATCGGCAACGCGCGTCGAACCGATGCCGAAGCTGACGGTTTCGCCGGCGCGGCTGCCGGTTTGAAGCAGCAGTTTCTTCGCCGAACCATCGAGCAGCTTGATGCCGTTGAAGTTGGTGCGCGTGCCGACGCTGTCGATTTCGCCGGTCAGTTGCTTGACTTCGGCCTGCAGCGCCTTGCGATCGTCGCCGGTCACGGTGCCGGAGCTGGCCTGCACCGCCAGTTCGCGCATGCGCTGCAACATGTTGGTGACTTCGCCCATGGCGCTGTCGGCGGTCTGCGCCAGGCTGACGCCGTCATTGGCGTTGCGGATGGCGACAGCGAGGCCGCGGACATCCGAGGTCATGCGCTGCGAAATGGCGAGCCCGGCGGCATCATCCTTGGCGGAATTGATGCGCAGGCCGGTGGACAAACGCTCCATGGCCATCGAAAGGCTGTTCTGGGCCACGCGGCTGCCCGACTGGGCGGTCAGCGCGGCGATATTGGTATTGATAACCGTCATGATGGAAACTCCCGCTTTCCCCGGCTCCGTGGGATCACGGGGCGCCGTAGCCCAAGAAGCGGCAGCGCTCCGGAATGATTAACTATCGGATGTCATCCGGGACTATGATCGAAAGATGATGGAAATTTCAGAACGACCAACCAATGATGGCGGCGAGGTTGTGCCCGGCCTGCCCTTCCGGGTGCTGCACCGCGACACCCATGTCCTGGTCATCGACAAACCGGCCGGGCTGGCGGTGCACCCGGGGCCGCAGACGCCGGCCAGCCTGGAGGATTATCTGGTGCCGCTGGCGATCGGCAACCACCGGCTGCCGGTCATCGCCCACCGGCTGGACCGCGATACCTCGGGCTGCCTGATCATCGCGCGGCATCCCAAGGCGGTGAAGCGTGTTGCCGCGCTGTTCGAGGCGGGGCGGATCGGGAAGGTCTATTGGGCGGTGCTGCAAAGCCTGCCCGAGGCAGACAGCGGCACCATCGATGCGCCATTGCACAAGATCAGCAGCGCCGAAGCCGGCTGGCGCATGGTGATCGACAGACGCGGCAAGCGCGCCGTGACGCATTGGCATGTCATCGACCGCGCGGCGCGGCTGGTCGAATTCCGCCCCGAAACCGGGCGGACGCACCAGCTGCGCGTCCATGCCGCCTCGATCGGCCATGCCATATTGGGCGATCCGGTCTATGGCCTGGGGCAAGGCCCGATGCGGCTGCATGCCCGGGCGATCACCTTGCCCTATGACGATGCCGCGCCGTTGCTGGTGACGGCCCCGTTGCCGAAGGATTGGCCGTCGCAGGCGCTGTTTTCGCCGGCGAATGGCGCGGTGCCGATGGCATCCGGGGCCTGAGGCCGGCCGGGTCAGTAATCGATTTTATCACTCGGAAATTCATTACGGGTCCGAGTTATTTTCCTCATTTTCCTGTTTCGGTCGGTTTTTTCGGGTTTGGCTGGCCGTTCCAACGGAATCCAGCCCCGTAGTAATCGATTTTATCGATGAGAAAGAGCGGCGACGCGGCCCGTTACAAGGACGCTTTTCGTTTTCCTCGCACTTGTCAGGCTCAACCTGTTTCAGCGTCCAGCACGCCACGGGCACGCCTGTGCTCGTGGCGTAATCGATGCTGAAACAAGTTCAGCATGACGAATCCTTTGAATAAAAA
>JANYCM010000001.1 GCA_025360285.1 Sphingomonadales bacterium | reverse complement strand
CCGCCTTCCTTGAAAAACGCCCGCCGCATTTCACCGGGGACTGACGCATGGGAACACTCACCACCGCCATCGGCCTGATGTCGGGCACATCGATGGACGGCATCGATGCCGCACTGATCGATACCGATGGCGAAACCATCGTGGTGCCGCGCGGCTTCATCACCACGCCCTATGATCCCGATTTTCGCACCCGGCTCCGCGCCGCAGCCGCCCGCGCGCTGGAACTGCACCGGCCCGGCCCTGACCCTCTGATCGACGCGGTGGCCGCCGAACTGACCGGGCTGCACGTCATTGCGGTGCATCAACTGCTGGCGGCGACGCGCACCGACCGCGACGATGTGGCGATGATCGGCTTTCACGGCCATACCGTGGCGCACCGTCCCGACCGGCGCTGGACCTGGCAGATCGGCGATGGCGCGCTGCTCCACGCCGCGACGCGGATTCCGCTGGTGTTCGATTTCCGCAGTGCCGATGTCGCCGCCGGCGGTCAGGGGGCGCCGCTGGCCCCGGGCTATCACCGGGCGCGATCGCAGGGGTTGGGCCGGCCGCTCGGGGTTTTGAACCTCGGCGGTGTCGGCAACCTTACCTGGTTCGGCGACGACGGCGGCTGGGGCAGTTTCGATACCGGGCCCGCAAATGCCCTGATCGACGATTGGATCAGCCAGAACAGCGGGCAACATTACGATAAAGGCGGTGCCATCGCCGGGGCGGGCATGGTGTTCGAAGATGTGCTGACCGGGATGCTCGATCTGCCCTGGTTCGACGCGCCGCCGCCCAAATCGCTCGACCGAGCGGATTTTTCGTGTGGGCCCGTACGCGGGCTGTCATTGGCCGATGGTGCCGCGACCTTGACAGCATTCACCGCCGAAACCGTGCGGCTGGCGCTGGGTCATGTGCCGCGCTTGGCGCGCCTGCTGGTCACCGGCGGCGGCCGGCACAACCCGGTGCTGATGGCAATGATCGCCGCGCGCACCGGCGTGCCGACCGAACCCGTGGAGGCCGTCGGCTGGAACGGCGATGCGCTGGAGGCCGAAGCCTTCGCCTGGCTGGCAGTGCGCAGTGCAGCGGGGAAAGTGATCAGCTGGCCGGAGACGACCGGGGTGCCGGTAGCGATGACGGGGGGACGGCGGGGTTAAGCACCCCTCTCCCGCTTGCGGGAGAGGCGAGACGCGCGCCAGCGCGCCGGGTGAGGGTGTACCCGAGTATCGGCACAGAAGAACACCCTCACCCGCTCGCTCAAGTGGCCGAGTCGACCTCTCCCGCAGGCGGGAGAGGGGTTTTTACCGCCCCCCGTTGGCCAACCGCCGGTCCAGATACCCGTCCACAACGCCCATCAAATCCCCCATTTCATGCTGGAAGAAATGGTTGGCGCCGGGGATGGTGGCGTGGTCGATGGTGATGTGGCGCTGGGTCTTCAGCTTGTCGACGAGCTTTTGCACCGACGCACCCGGCACCACTTCGTCCATTTCGCCATCGACGATAATGCCGCTTGACGGGCATGGCGCGAGGAAGGTGAAATCATACATGTTGGCCGGCGGCGCGATGCTGATGAAGCCCTTGATCTCGGGCCGGCGCATCAGCAGCTGCATACCAATCCAGGCGCCGAAGGAAAAGCCGCCCACCCAGGTGGTGTGCGCTTCCGGGTTGAACTGCTGCATCCAGTCGAGCGCGCTCGCCGCATCGGACAATTCGCCGATGCCATTGTCGAACACCCCCTGGCTGCGCCCGACGCCGCGGAAGTTGAAGCGCAGGGTGGAAAAACCGCGCTTCACGAAGCTGTTGAACATCGCGATCACAATGGGGTGGTTCATGGTGCCCTGTGCCGGATGCGGCTGGAGCAGGATGGCAACGGGGGCGCGCGGCCGCCCGGCCGGCTGGTAACGGCCTTCGAGACGGCCTTCGGGGCCGGCAAAAATCACTTCAGGCATGGGAATTCCGCCAATCGAATGCTGGTGGCGCGAGGCGCGCCGCATCCCCTATATGAGGGGCATGGCCGGAATCGCAATGAAAAGCCGCATCTATCTCGATCATGCCGCGACGACCCCGGTGCTGCCGGCGGCGATCGCGGCGATGGTGGAGGCCGCCGGTATCATCGGCAACCCGGCCTCGGTCCACGTCGGTGGCCGGGCGGCGAACGCGATTGTCGAGCGGGCGCGCGACGTGGTGGCGGCTTTCGCCGGCTGCGCGCCCGACCGCGTGGTGTTCACCAGCGGCGGCACCGAGGCGCTGGCGCTGGCGATCAACGGGAGTGAAATGCCGCGCTTCATCGCCTCGGCGGTAGAACACAGCGCCGTGCTGGCGGCGCGGGAAGCGATCATTGCGCCGGTGGACGGCGATGGTCTGATCGACTTGGGCGTAATGGCGGCAACGCTCGATGGCGCGCCGGCGCTGGTCGCGGTGCAGCACGCCAATAACGAAACCGGCGTTGTCCAGCCGATCGCCGAGGTGGCGGCACTGGTTGCGGCGGCGGGCGGGTTTTTGCTGGTCGATGCGGTGCAGTCGGCGGGGAAACTGCCCCTGCCCGCTGCGGATTTCATCGCCCTGTCGGCGCACAAATTGGGCGGCCCGCCCGGCACCGGCGCGCTGATCGTCCGCGACCCCGCCAGCCTGCACGCCGTGCAGCGCGGCGGCGGCCAGGAACGCGGGCTGCGTGGCGGCACGCCGAATTTGCCGGGCATCGCCGGGTTCGCGGCGGCGCTGGGCGAATCGCGCGACTGGGCTGATGTGGCCGCTTTGCGTGACCGGCTGGAGGCGCGGCTGGGCACCATCGTCCACGGGTCGGCCGCGCCGCGCCTGCCGCATATCAGCAGCCTGGGGCTCCCCGGCGTTGCCGGCGGAACACAAGTGATGACGCTCGATCTTGCGGGTTTCATGGTCAGCGCCGGGGCGGCCTGTTCCTCGGGCAAGGTCGCCGCCAGCCATGTCCTGGCGGCGATGGGGCTGGGCGCGGCGGCCGGCGAGGCCATACGCGTGAGCCTGGGGCCGCAGACGATAATGGCGGAGGTGGACGCGTTTGCCGAGGCGTGGCTGGCGATGGCGCAGCGGCTGGCGAAGGTGGCGGCATGAGGACGGTTTCTACTCCCTCCCCGCAGCCGTTAGGCGACGCGAAGCGTCAACGGGGAGGGAGTTAGTATGAACCCCATCTACCTCGATTACGGTGCCACCACGCCGCTCGACCCCGATGTCGCCGCCGCCATGGCCCCCTGGGGCGTCGGCGGCTTCGGCAACCCGCACAGCGCGCATCTATGGGGCTATCAGGCCAAGGCCGCTGTTGAAACCGCGCGCGACGAGGTGGCAAAGCTCCTCCACGCCCCGCCCGAAACCATCGCTTTCACGTCGGGCGCCACCGAAAGCGCCAATTGGGCGCTGAAGGGCCTGCTCACCGCGCCGGGCCAGCCGCGGCGGCGTATCGTCACCCTCGCCACCGAACACAGCTGCGTCCTGGAAACCGCGGGCTATCTCGAATCGATCGGCGCCGGCCTGACCATCGTGCCGGTGCGCGCCAATGGTATCGTCGATCTCGGCGACCTGGAACGCGCCCTCGGCGAGGATGTCGCGCTGGTCTCGGCCATGCTGGTCAACAATGAAATCGGTGTCATTCAACCAATCTCTGCAATCGCCGCGGCTGCGCACAAGGTCGGCGCCGTCATGCACTGCGACGCGGCGCAGGCATTCGGCAAAATACCCATCGATGTGGACGCGTTGGGCATCGATCTGCTCGGGCTGACGGCGCACAAGATCTATGGGCCCAAGGGCGTCGGCGCGCTGTATCGCCGGCCGTTCACCAGGCTGACGCCGCTGCTGCACGGCGGCGGGCAGGAGGATGGCCGGTCGGGCACCCTGCCCACCGCGCTGATCGCCGGACTGGGCGCGGCGGCGCGCATTGCCGGGGAGCGAATGGCGGCGGACCACGACCAGGCGCTGATGCTGCGCGATCGCCTGCTGGCGGCGCTGGCTGTGCCGGTGGTGGTGCATGGCGATCTGGAAACACGCTGGCCGGGCAATCTCAACCTGGGCTTTCCCGGCATCAACCGGCCTTTGCTGCCGCTGCTCCCCGAACTGGCGCTGTCCTCGGGATCGGCCTGCGCTGCCGTCACCGGCCGGCCCAGCCATGTGCTGACGGCGCTGGGCCTGTCCGACGCCGCGGCGCGCGCCTCGCTGCGGCTGGGGTTCGGCCGCTTCACGACGCCGGCCGAGATCGACAGCGCCGCCGCCGCGATCAACCGTATCGTTCACCACCTTGCCCGAGACGCCGCATGACCCGCATCCGTTTCCTGTCCGCCGATGGCAACCGCGAACTGGTGGTGGAGGCCGAACCGGGCACCCGCCTGCTCGAACTGGCGCAGGCGCATGGCCAGCCGCTGGAAGGCACCTGCGAAGGCGCGATGGCCTGTTCAACCTGCCATGTGCTGATCAGCGGCGGCGACACCGCCAAACTGACGCCGCCGAGCGACGAGGAGGAGGACATGCTGGATTTCGCGGTGGGCGCCAGCCGCGCCTCGCGTCTCGCCTGCCAGATCAGGCTGACGGCAGACATTGCCGCGCTGGATGTGCGGATGCCGCCAGGGGCGGTGGACATGAGCCGGCGGTAGCCAACTTCCTCTCCCACCTGCGGGGGAGGCGAGAGACGGCGCAGCCGGCCCGGGTGAGGATGTGCTTCGGGGTCGTGAACTCATATGCTGGAAAGGCTGATATTGGTGATTAGAGGCCGTTTCGCCATCGGGCTAAACGTGCGTCGATAAACCGGCTGACGATCGCCTGCGTCCCCCATGTGTCGGGGACATGGTAGAGCGTTTCGCTGCTGGAGAATATATGGTCGTAATCAGCGAGATATGATCCCGACCCCGTGTGAAGCCCATTCTCGTTTGCGTAGCAAGTTGCCGCGAAATGATTTCCGTCGCTATTCAAGTCCTCGTCAGTAAACTTACCGTCACAAACGCTGAGGAACCATTCTGCGGGCATAATCTCATGCTTGATGAGCTTCCCAAGGTCTCCAGCGAAGTCGGTCGTATGCAGATCACCTGCCATGCCATTTAGGACAGCCCACGACACGAACATTGCAATGTGCGTCGCCCCAGCACTCTCGGGAAGGCTGGAAGGGAAGCCGCCGCCATAGTGCCACGACGCATCATCGTATTTCAAAAGATCGATCCTTATGCCGACCCGCGCAGGTTGGCGTACCGGGCAATTGTCCGCAACTGGCCAAAAATGGATTTTCGGCTTTACGCGTTGGCGGTGTGAAGCCGGAATTTGTGAATACCCTCACCTGGCGCGCTGGCGCGCGTCTCGCCTCTCCCGCGAGCGGGAGAGGAAGAAACGGGCCTCTTGCCCGCGCTGCCCGCTTCCCCCATATGGCGCGTGGGAGTCGGGCGGGCAGGGCACTCGCCAACCCGGTCAGGTCCGGAAGGAAGCAGCCGCAACGAATTCGCCCTGGGTCGTTCCCGGCTCCCACCGCGCCGCGCGGCGGCGCGGTGGAGGCGCGCCGACTCGCGCAAGCGCGGCCAGCGGGGCGGTCGCTCCTTCGGCGACCGAACCCGTCTGACGTCAGCCTGGGCCTTGCCCATGCCACTTGCTTCCTATCTTCCCTTCCTGACTTACGTCCTCCAGAACCCCCTGACCCGGGCCGCGCAAGCGCGCGTCCCTTGACCTCTCCCGCGAGGGGAGAGGTAAATCGTCCTCGCCCCCACCCCCGCAACCCGCTATCACCCCCGCATGTCCGACGCCGACGATATCGCCTTCCCCGGCATGGAGCCTGCCGCCGCAGCGCCGGCCTATCGCGTGCTCGCCCGCAAATATCGCCCCGGCAGTTTCGACACGCTGCTCGGCCAGGAGGCGATGGTGCGCACGCTGGCCAATGCCATTGCGCGCAACCGGCTGGCGCAGGCCTGGTTGCTGACCGGGGTGCGCGGCGTCGGCAAGACATCGACGGCGCGGATCATCGCCAAGGCACTCAATTGCATCGGCGCCGATGGCCAGGGCGGGCCGACGATCAGCCCGTGCGGCGTCTGCGAACCCTGTGTGGCCATCGCCGCGGGTCGCCATATGGACGTGCAGGAAATGGACGCCGCGTCGAATACCGGCATCGACAGTGTCCGCGAGATCATCGAGGCGGTGCGCTATGCCAGCGTGTCGGCGCGCTACAAGATCTACATCATCGATGAAGTCCATATGTTGTCGAAGGCCGCCTTCAACGGCCTGTTGAAGACGCTGGAAGAGCCGCCGCCGCATGTGAAGTTCATTTTTGCGACCACCGAAGTCGACAAGGTGCCCGTCACCGTGCTGTCGCGCTGTCAGCGCTTCGATCTGCGGCGGGTCGCCGCTGATGTGCTGGCGGCGCATTTCGCCGCGATCTGCACCGCCGAGGGGGTGACGGCTGAACCCGAGGCGCTGGCGCTGATCGCCCGCGCCGCCGAAGGATCGGTGCGCGACGGGCTGTCGGTGCTCGACCAGGCGATTGCACACGCCGGCGGAGCCGGCAAATCCGATAACGCTGGCGGAGAGAGCGCCGGTGCGATCACCGCTGCTGCCATCCGCGACATGCTGGGCCTGGCCGATCGCGGCGCCGTGCGCGCCCTTTTTGGCCTGGTGCTGCAAGGCGAGGCGCCCGCCGCGCTGGCCGCCATCGCCGAGCAATATGATCTGGGCCGCGACCCCGAAATGCTGCTGCGCGAGCTGCTCGAACTCGTCCATGCCATCACCCGTGCCCGGATTGCGCCCAAGGACGACCCCGCGCTGAGCGTCGAGGAGAATGCCACGCTGAAGGACTGGGCGCAGCGCCTGTCCTTCCCGGCGCTGCACCGGCTGTGGCAATTGCTGCTCAAGGGCCTCGCCGAGGTGCAGGCGGCGCCGGTGCCGCTGCAGGCCGCCGAAATGGCGCTGCTGCGCCTGATGCACGCCAGCGACCTGCCCGACCCGGCCGAACTGGTGAAAAGACTGACCGAAGGTGGCGACGAGCCTCTCCCCTCCCGCTTGCGGGAGGGGTCGGTGGGCAGCGCCCCAGGCGCCAGCCTCGCCGCCCCCGAACCCGCCGCCCCCACCCTCCCCGCCAGCTTCGAAGCCCTTGTCGCGCTGTTCCGCGACCATAACGAAGCCCGGCTCTCCCACCTGCTCAGCGACGAACTCCGCCTGGTGGAATTCGCCCCGCCGGCGCTCAGCCTCGCCCATGATGGCGGCGCGGCGCGCGAGCAACTGGCGCTGATCGGCCGCCGCCTCGCCGAATGGACCGGGCAGGACTGGGCGATCGATTTCGTTACCGAGGGCGGCGGGCCGACGCTGCATGAAGCCGGCCAGGCGGTGATCGCCGCCCGCTTCGACAGCGCCCGCGCCGACCCGGTGGTGGCGGCGCTGCTGAACGATTTTCCGGGTGCCGAATTGATCGACGTCGCCCCCCTTGAAAGGACCGCCCATGCCTAGTCTCGATGAATTGATGAAGGCCGCGCAAAGCGTCCAGGAACAGATGGCCAAGGCGCAGGCCCAGCTCGATCATATCGAAGTCGAAGGCGCCAGCGGCGGCGGCCTGATCCGGGTGCGCGCCACCGCCCGCGGGCGGATCATCGGCGTGGTGATCGATCCGTCCCTGCTGACCCCCGATTCGAAGGAAATGCTGGAAGATCTGGTGGTCGCCGCGTTCAACGATGCCAAGGCCAAGGCCGACCAGGCCGGCAGCGCCGAAATGAACAAGCTGACGGCGGGCATGCCGCTGCCGCCAGGGTTCAAGCTGCCGGGGCTGTAAATCCCTCTCCCCCCTGCGGGAGAGGGCGACTCGCGCTTGCGCGCGCGGGGTGCGGGGTCGCGCCCTGCCCCGCGAAAGACAACACATCACCCGCTCGGGCGAAGGCGCCCGAGTCGACCTCTCCCGCTAGGGGAGAGATTTAGAAAGAAAAGGAAACGCCATGACCATCCCCACCACCGGCCTGCAACTTCGCTCGCTGATCACCGCCGCCGGCACTCTGGAACTGTCGCTCGCCAACGTGCCCGTCACCCCGCCGGGCGATGGCGAAATCCTCGTGCGCATCGAGGCAACACCGATCAACCCCAGCGATATCGGGCTGTTGTTCGGCGCCGCCGACATGGCCACCGCCACCGCGTCGGGCACGGCCGATCGCCCCGTCGTCGCCGCTGCTGTGCCACCGGCGTTCATGCGCGCCATGGCCGCCCGGGTCGATGAATCGATGCCGGTCGGCAATGAAGCCGGTGGCACGGTGATCGCCGCCGGCGCCGGGGCGGAAGCCCTGATCGGCAAGACCGTCGGCATTATCGGCGGTGCCATGTATGCGCAATATCGCACGCTGAAGGCGCGCGAGGCGCTGGTGCTCGCCCCCGGCACCACCGCCGAACAGGGCGCATCCTGCTTCGTCAACCCGCTGACGGCGCTGGGCATGACCGAAACCATGCGCCGCGAAGGCCATAAGGCGCTTGTCCATACCGCCGCCGCGTCAAACCTGGGGCAGATGCTCAACCGCATCTGCCTTGCCGATGGCATCCCGCTGGTCAACATCGTGCGCAGCGCCGAACAGGTCGCCACGCTGGCGGCACTCGGTGCCACCCACATCGTCGATTCCTCGGCCCCCGGCTTCAATGATGCCCTGGTTGCGGCGCTGGTCGAAACCGGCGCCACCATCGCCTTTGATGCCATCGGCGGCGGCAAGCTGGCCGGGCAGATCCTCACCGCCATGGAAATCGCCATCAACAAAACGGCGAAGGAATACAGCCGCTATGGCTCGGCGGTGCACAAACAGGTCTATATCTATGGCGGGCTCAACACCGCGCCGACCGAATTCGGCCGCGGTTTCGGCATGGCCTGGGGCGTCGGCGGCTGGCTGCTGTTCCCCTTCCTGCAAAAGATCGGCGCCGCCGATGCCCAGCGCCTGCGCGATCGCGTCGTCGCCGAACTGACAACGACCTTTGCCAGCCATTACAGCCACCGCGTCTCGCTGCCCGAAGCGCTCAGCCTTGCCGCCATCGCCGGCTACAACAAGCGCGCAACGGGGGAAAAATATCTGATCGTGCCGAACTAAACCGGCTTGGGTTCCGCGCAGCCGGCGTTGGCGGCCGCCTCGAAGGGCGTCGTCACCGCCAGCGCCGGCGGAAACACCGCAACGGCAAGGATTTGCAGCACCTTGACCAGCGGGCTCTTGGCGACCCCGCAGGCGCGGTGCAGCCAGCCGCCACCATTGGCCTTGGCCTCGGCGGCGGCCTTGCCGGCGGCGGCGGCATCATCGGGCGCCATGGTCACGGCGGCTTTCGGCAGCGCCAGCAGCGCGGCGTTTGACGTCATGGCCGCCACCTGGCGATCGACCAGCGCCTGCACCCGCGCGCCGAGGTCGCCGAACTGGTCATCGGCGTTCTTCGACAAGTCGATCAGCAAATAATGCAGGCCATTGGCGTCGACGAACTGTTCGATCAGGAACGGCCCGCGCCCGGAAAAATTCACCGGCTTGCCCTTGTCGGCAACGCCCGATGCCGCCAGCCCGCCGATCAGCGTGCCGGCGCGAAAAAAGTCATAATCATCGTTTATCCGGTCGCAATCAGGCCGCGCCGCCGTTGGCCGCCGCACCATCGGCCAGCGCAGCGGGATGACGATGCCATTCGGGTCGGCGGCCTGCGCCTCAGCCGCCGTCGCCACCGCGCTGAACCCGGCGCAAATGCGGGCATTGCGTGCCGCATCGCCGGATTTGAGGATCAGCGTCAGCGTCGGCACCGGCCCCAGGTCGGTTTCCGGGCCGACAAGCTGCGTGCCGATCACCGGCGCCGCGCCGGGCCCGGCGATTTCCGCCGGCACCGGCGGCGGCGGCGGCGGCAGGGCCATCTCCTGATGCGATTGCGGCGCCGGCGGCCGAACGGCGCAACCGGCCAGAGCCAGCATCACAATCCCCATGCCGCGATGACCCACCATCATCCGCTCGCCCCCTATCGCCGCACCAGCGCCAGCCGTACGCCAAAGCCGATGAACACCAGCCCGGTCAGCCGGTCCATGACCGTCACCACCCCCGGCCGCGCCAGCCAGCGGCCGAGCGGCACGGTGGCGGCAATCAGCACGCCGAACCAGACGAGGCTGAGCGCCACATGCAGCGCCGCCAGCAAAAACGAAAAGCCGGCGACAGAGACGCCTGCCGGCACGAACTGCGGCAGGAAGGTGATATAGAACACGCCGACTTTCGGATTGAGCAGATTGGTCAACAAGCCCCGCCGCAGCACCCGCCAATCGTTGCCCGCCGCCGCGCCGCCCGCCATATCCATACCCCGGCGCGGCGCCCGCAGCAGCCCGATCCCCAGCCACACCAGATACGCCGCCCCGGCCGCTTTGATCAGCGTGAACGCCAGCGGCGACGCCGCCAGCACCGCCCCCAGCCCCAGCGCCACCGCCGCGCCCCAGACCAGGCAACCCAGACATATGCCCACCCCCGCCGCCACCGCCCGGCGCGCACCATCGCTGGCGGCGGTGCGCAGCACCATGGCGGTATCCACCCCCGGCGTGATGGTCAGCAGTGTAGCGGCAACCAGGAACGCCGCAATCGCCCCGAACACCGTCACCGCAGGCACCCGTCGATGCCTTCATCGCGCACCACTCGCACGCGCTTTTCGATGCGCCGGGCATAGCGCTGTACCGCCCGCCCCGGCGCCGCCGCATCGCGCTTGATCGGCTGCGGCAATATGGCCGCGATGCGCGAGGCCTGGGCCGGCGTCAGCTGCGCCGCCGAAACGTGGAAATAATGCTGTGCCGCCGCCTCCACGCCATAAATGCCCGGTCCCATTTCGGCGATGTTGAGATACACCTCCATGATCCGCGGTTTGCCCCAGATCGCTTCGATGAGCACGGTGAAATACGCCTCCAGGCCTTTGCGCAGATAGGATCGCCCTGGCCATAAAAAGGCGTTTTTCGCCGTCTGCTGGCTGATCGTCGAACCACCGCGCAATTTCTTGCCGCTGGCATTGCGTTCCACCGCCGCCTCCATGGCACTGAAATCAAAGCCATTATGCGTGCAGAATTGCGAATCTTCGGCACCGATGGCGGCGCGCGGCACGGCCGGGGCGATCGCCGACAATGCTACCCAATGGCGTTCGACATGATGGCCGGCAATGGCATCACGCGCCATCGGCCAGGTCAGCGGCACCGGCACAAAGCGATAGATCAGCACCCAAAGCAGGCTGAAGGCGATACCGAACAGCACGGCCCGCACGGCAATGCCCAGCACGCGGCCGAACAGGCTGCGACGACCGGCGGCAGTGGATCGTGGTGGCACGGGCCCTCCCTGGCTTGGGATGGCCAGTGTCAGCCTGGCGGGGAAAAGGTCAAGCGATCAGCGCGGGGGCGAACGCCGGTATCGGTGCAGCAAATCAAATCCCTCTCCCTTTTCGGGGAGGGCGAATCGCACTCTTGCGCGAGCGGGGTGGGGGTCACACTCGAAGCCATTGACGAACCCCCACGCCGCTCGGCGAAGCCGCCGAGTCGCCCTCCCCGCAGCCGTTAGGCGACGCGAAGCGTCAACGCGGAGGGAGGGGGGCAGCCCTTTATTTACGAATTCAGGCGCTCACCACCGGCGGGCGGCGGCGGGTCAGCAGCACGACCAGGCCAATGCCGACCGCCAACAGGCCGGCGTCTTCGGCGCTGGTCGAAAGGCCGGGCCGTGCGGCGGCTGCCGGGATTGCAGCCCGTGTCACTGTCGGGGCCGCAGCGCCTTGCGGAATAACCGCCACTGCCGCCGCAGGCACCGCCACTGCCGCCGCAGGCACCGCCACCCAAATGGCCAGCAGCGCCGGAACCACCAAATTTTTTGCCAAGGTCATCATACTCACTCGCCCCGACTGTAACCCGACCCTCGAAGTCGCCTCCGATACCGCAGTGCAACATGACAGGCTTTCGTTAAAAATCAACCAACAAAAGTTGACATTATGATGAAATATTATGACTATTTTTAAACTGCCGCTCGGCCGCCCGCGTCATCCCGGCCCCGCAATGACGCGGCGCAACACGAACCATTACACCGGTTCAGGCAACAGCCGTCTTTCGCCGGCCAGGCTGTGCATGGCCTTGGACAGTTTCTCGAACGCCCGCACTTCGATCTGGCGGACACGTTCGCGGCTGATGCCGTAATGCTGGGACAATTCTTCCAGCGTTTCAGGGTCATCGATCAGCCGGCGCTGGGTCAGAATATGCTTTTCGCGGTCATTCAGCCCGGCCATGGCGGCGCTGAGCAGTTCGTGGCGCTGATCACGTTCCTGTTCGTCGGCGATCATTTCGTCCTGCAACGGCCCGGTATCGGCGAGCCAATCCTGCCATTCGCCCTCGCCTTCCTCGCGCAGCGGTGCGTTGAGGCTGGTATCGCCGCCCTTCGACATGCGGCGGTTCATCGAAATGACCTCCTCATGCGTCACGCCCAGGGTTGTCGCGATTTTTTCCACCTCGGCACCGCGCAGATCGCCATCTTCCATGGCGCCCAGCTTGCCCTTCAACCGGCGCAGGTTGAAGAACAGCTTCTTCTGGGCGGCGGTGGTGCCGATCTTGACGAGGCTCCAGGAGCGCAGGATATATTCCTGGATCGAGGCGCGGATCCACCACATCGCATAGGTGGCGAGGCGGAAACCCTTTTCGGCGTCGAACTTCTTGACGCCCTGGATCAGGCCGATATTGCCTTCGGAAATCAGCTCGGCCACCGGCAAGACATAGCCGCGATAGCCCATGGCGATTTTCGCCACCAGCCGCAGATGCGACGTCACCAGCTTGGCGGCGGCTTCCGGGTCCTGATGTTCTTCCCAGCGTTTCGCCAGCATATATTCCTGCTCCGGCGCCAGCAGCGGAAATTTTCGGATTTCAGACAGATAGCGGTTCAGCCCGGCCTCGCCACCAAGCGCCGGGATTGAGGTTTTCACCGCGGGAACATTGGCCATATCTTACTCCCTTACTTTTCTTCGGGCGTCTCAGAAGGATTCTGGGAAAGACGACCGATCAACTCCACTATATCCGCCGGCAGGGCTGATTCGAAAGACAGTTTTTCTTGGGTCAACGGATGCACAAACCCCAGTGTGGCGGCGTGCAGCGCCTGCCTTGCAAAACCCAGCGCCTGCATAACGCCCGAAAGACTGCCCGGGGTCCGGCCATAGGTAGAATCCCCCAGTAACGCATGGCCGATTGAGGCCATGTGAACGCGGATCTGATGAGTGCGCCCGGTTTCCAGCCGGCATTCGACCTGCGCCGCCGACCGCAGTGTCCGTACGGTGCGGAAGTGCGTCACGGCGCGCTTGCCGCGGCCGTCCGCCACGATGGCGATCTTCTGGCGGTTGGCGGTCGAGCGCGCCAGCGCCGCCTCGATGCGCGCCGCCGGCGGCGCCGGATGCCCGGCGACAATAGCGGTATAGCGCCGCTCGACACTGTGGGCGGCAAACTGGCGTGATAGATATTCATGCGCCGTATCGGTCTTGGCGACCACCAGCAGCCCCGATGTATCCTTGTCGATCCGGTGGACGATCCCCGGCCGCGCCACCCCACCGATGCCCGACAGCCGCCCGGCGCAATGGTGCAGTAGGGCATTGACCATGGTGCCATCCAGATTGCCGGCGGCCGGATGCACGACCAGCCCGGCCGGCTTGTCGACGACCAGCAGCGCTTCGTCCTCATAGATGATCGCCAGCGGAATATCCTGCGCCAGCGCCTCGGACGGCGCGGCTTCGGGGATGACGAGCGTCAGCGCCTCGCCGCCCTTGACCTTCAGCTTGGGGTCCCACAGCACGCCGGCGACGCCAGACACCCGGCCGCCACCGACCAGGCTTTTCAGTCGTTCGCGGCTGTGCTGCGGCAAGGCAATGGCCAGCGCGCGATCAAGACGCAGGCCCGCCGAAGCGGCCGGCAGCACAAGATTGATCGACTTTACGGCCCCCATCACTTAGGCGATGTCGGTATGAATTGGGGAATTGCAAGCGGGGTCGCCGAAACCCTTCGGGCCGAAGCCGCTGCCGCCGGTGCGCTTGAATGCTGCGGGCTGTTGCTCGGCCGGCCCGGCCATATCGCCGCCGCCGTGCCGGCGCGCAATGTCGCCGCCAACCCCGCTCGCCAGTTCGAAATCGACCCCGCCACCCTGCTGCGCTGCCACCGCGACGCCCGCGCCGCCGGGCACAAGGTGGTCGGCCATTACCACAGCCACCCCAATGGTCGGGCGGAACCATCGCGCACCGATGCGGCGCGGGCGGTGGATGATGGGCAATTATGGGTGATTATGGCGGGCGGTGCGATTAGCGCGTGGGAGGTAATTTCCCTCCCTCCCCCCTGCGAGTCGCCCTGCCCGCAGGGGGGAGGGAAAGAACTGCTTCACAACCGCTTCCGTCCCATAAACTTGGCCAGCCCCGCCTGATGGCGACCGGCGCTGTCAAATGGTTCGATGCCCGCAAGGGGTTCGGCTTCATCGCCCCCGATCTTGGCCCCGGCGATGTCTTTGTCCATGCCTCGGCGCTGGTCGCCGCCGGGCTGGAAACGCTGGTGCCCGGCCAGAGGCTGGAATTTGAACTCACCCAGGGCGGTGATGGCCGGCTGATCGCCTTTGGCCTGCGGCCCCGGCCCTTTGACACGCCCGGCGACGCATGATGTCGCTGGCTACCCTGTATTTCCCTGCCGGCGTCGGCATCGGGCTGGGCGCCGCCGCCCCCGTCGGCCCGGTCAATCTGCTGGTCATTCAGCGCAGCCTGGCCGCCGGGCGCGGGCCGGCGCTGGTGCTGGGGGCCGGGGCGGCGCTGGGCGATTGCGCCTTTGCCTCTGTTGCCGCCTTTGGTCTGGGGGCGATCGGCGGCCTGGTGGCCCAGTATGACGCTGCCATCCGCATCATTGGCGGGGCCATGCTGCTGGGCTTTGCGCTGGTCGTCTGGCGCAGCAGCCCCCACCTCGATCCCGGGGCCGATCGCACCGGCAATGAACGGCTGGCGCTGGCCAGTCTGTTCCTGACGATCACCAACCCCGCGACCCTGTTGTTCTTTGTCGGCAGCTTTGGCGCCATCGGCTTTCTGGAACTGGGACATGACACGCTGCACCACCGTATTAATGCGGCATTGATCGTGTCAGGGGTTGCCAGCGGTTCGATGCTGTGGTGGCTTGTGGTCAGCGGCATTGCGGTGCGGCTGCGGGACAGGGTTTCGGATGCGCATCTGCGCCTGCTCAACCATGGCACCGCGGCGGCACTGGGCGTATTCGGGGTAATTGCTTGCGGGGCGGGAGTGTGGCGCTTGTGACGGATTCGGCTGTGACGGATTTGGTTGATACCCAAGGCTTGGCGCAGTTGATCGTCAAATGGCTGTTGCATGATTTCGCCAGCCCGATCGCCACGATGCTGACCGCCAGTGAATTGCTGGGCGATCGCGCCGACCGCGAACTGAACTCCATTGTCACCGGCAGCGCCCGGCGGCTGGCGGCGCGGCTGCGACTGGTCCGCGCCTCGCTGGCGCCGGGTGATGGCCCGGTCGGCGGCCTGGCGCTGGTCAGGCTGCTGGCCGAAGGCGTGGTCAGCACGCCAATCGAATGGACGGCGCCCGCGGTAGACAATGACGGTGCGATGGCGGCGTTGATCGCCGGCACGGTGTTGCTGCTCGCCGATGTGCGGCGCGGCACGCCACTGCTCATCGGCGCCGGCGGTGTCGCCTGGCCAACGCCCTATGCGCTGCCGCCGGGCATTATCGCCGCGCTGGCCGGTGGGGACCCGGCCGATCCGCGCGCCGCGCTGGCGGCAATGCTGCTGGCCAGCGCGGGCCGTGCCGGGCAGGTTCTGGCGGTCAACGAGCGCGGAATCGACTGGCATCCCCGCTGACCCACCGGGTTTTTCCGGAGTTTCTACCCCAAAAACCCGGCCGCGACCCCGCCGCGACCCCGTGACCGCCGGCCAAACATCGCCTACTAGCCGTCAAATGCCCCGGAAAATCCCTTCATGAGCATCTGGGCGACGATTGCCGGGGCGGCCGTGGGTGCGCTGCTGGGTGGCCCCTTGGGTGCGCTGGCCGGGGCGGCGGCGGGCAGCGCGGTCGATCTGACGGCGCGCCGTGCGGCCTCGCCGGAACGCCGCCGCGTCGCCTTCACCATCGCCGCCATCGCGCTCGCCGCCAAGATGGCCCGCGCCGATGGTGAGGCATCACCGGCGGAATTCCTGATATTTCAAAGGCTTTTCCATGTCGATGCGGGGGAGGCGGATAATGCCCGGCGCTTTTACGATCTCGCCAAGCAGTCGATGGCGGGGTTCGAAGCCTATGCCGAACAGGCCGCCACGCTGCTCGGCGCCGGATCGCCATTGCTGGAAGACCTGCTCGATGCGCTATGGTTGATCGCCGCCGTCGATGGCTTTCACCAGCAGGAAATCCTGTATCTAGAACAGGTTGCGGCGCGGCTGGGCTTTGATGCCGCCGCGGCTGCCCGCGTCCGCGCCCGCCACACTGGCCCCGCCGAGGACGACCCCTGGGCGATATTGGGCGTCGCTCCCGGCGCCGACGCCGCGACATTGCGCCGCGCCTATCACGCCCTCGTCCGCCAATATCACCCCGACCGCCATCTGGCAGAAGGCGTGCCGGCCGAGTTCATCCGCGTCACCGAAAGCCGCATGGCCGTCATCAACGCCGCCTATGCCCGCGCCACGGGGCGGGCCAAAGAGCGCGTCGGCCCATGAAGCCGCGGCATCTGGCGCTGATCCTGCTGATTGATGTCATCTGGGCCTTCAACCTGGTGGCGGTGAAGGAAGCTGTGGAGGCGGCGCGGCCGATCACCGCCGTCGCACTGCGCTATATCATTGTTCTGGTGGCAACTTTGCCCTGGCTGCGCTGGCTGCCTGGGCGGATGCACATCGTGTTGCCGACCGGGCTGGTGGCGGGCGCGCTGTTCATGGGGCTGGGCGGGCTGTCATTCGCGCTGGCCGACAATGTCTCGGCGCTGGCCATCGCCGGGCAATTGGGGGTGCCGTTTTCGCTGCTGCTGGCGGTGTTCATCTACAAGGAACATATCCGCTGGCCGCGCATCACCGCCGTTGTGCTGTGTTTCCTGGGCGTTGCGGTGATGGGCTTTGATCCGGCGATCGCCCATGAAAGCATCGGGCTGTGGCTGACGGTCGGCGCCTCCTTCGCCTGGGCCAGCGGCAATCTGTTGTTCCGCAAGCTGGCGGGCGTGCCGGTGATGACCATCCACGCCTGGCTGGCATTGGTCAGCGTGCCGGTGCTGCTGGCCTTCAGCATCATCTTTGAACCCGGGGCGCTGGCGCATGTGCCTGAATTATCGTGGCAAACCTGGGCCTGGCTGGCCTATTCGGGGCTGTTGTCGTCGCTGCTTGGCCATGGCGGGATGAGCTGGCTGTTCCAGCGCTATCCGGTGTCGGTGGTCTCGCCGCTCACCCTGCCGACGCCGCTGCTGTCGGTCATCATCGCCGTCATCGTCTTTGGCACGCCGATCACTGTGCAGATGCTGATCGGCGGGGTCTTGACCATCATCGGCGTCGCCATCATCACCCTGCGCACCGCCCGTGCCCGCGATGGGGAGCTGCCTTGACCATCATCCAGCGCCCCAGCCCGAATTTCGATGATCGCACGCTGCCGGTGTCGATCATCGTGCTCCACTATACCGGCATGCCTAGCGCCGCCGAGGCGCTCGACCGGCTGACCGACCCGGCGGCGAAAGTATCCTCGCACTGGGTCGTCGCCGAAGATGGCCAGGTCGTGCAACTGGTCGATGAAAGCCGGCGGGCCTGGCACGCGGGGAAAAGCTTCTGGCGCGGCACCACCGACGTCAACAGCGCTTCGGTCGGCATCGAGATCGTCAATCCGGGGCATGAATTCGGCTATCGGCCCTTCCCCGAGATGCAGATCGAGGCCGTCATGGCGCTGGTCGCCGCCGCCATGCAGCGTTTCAGCGTCGCTGCGTCCAATGTCGTCGGCCACAGCGATATCGCCCCGGCGCGCAAGGATGATCCGGGCGAATTATTCGATTGGCCGCGGCTTGCCGCCGCCGGGCTGGCGGTGCCAATCCCGGTCGGCGGCTTCGATCCGCAATGGACGGATGCCGGCACTTTGCTGGCGCTGGGCCGCTATGGCTATGATGTGTTGGACCCCCAGGCGGCGGTCATCGCCTTTCAGCGGCGCTTCCGCCCGGCGAGGTTCGATGGGGTGATCGATGCCGAAACCCGCACGATCCTGCGTGGTTTGCTGGCCTGAACCGCCGCCGCCCGCGACCGGGCGGCGGGGCACATTGCCTCAGTTCTTGCGGCTGCTCAGCAGCCAGCCGACGACAAAGCCCAGCGCAATACCGCCGGCGAGCACGGCAACCGGCTGTTCCTGCACCGTCTGGCGCACCTTGGCGCTGCTTTCCTCGGCAAGGCGGGCGGCCTTTTCGCGCGCTTCACGAGCGGTTTCCGGGGCCTTTTCGGCCCAATCCTTCACCGTCTCACTGGCTTTGTCATAGACATCGCGCGCCTTGCCGAACGCCTGTTCGGCTTTGCCCTTCAGTTCATGGATCTTGCCTTCGGCCTGGGTCTTGCTGTCACCAAAGGCGGCACCGGCGGCGGCTTCGACGCTGCCGGCGGCTTCTTCGATGGTGCCCTTGATGGTGTTTTCATTGATGGTCATCGTCAAATTCCTTTGGTTACGTCGGTGGGGAACGGCAACCCGGTGGAGATGGGAAGCGCGCCCCCGCTTGTGAAGGGGAAACCTTTTAACGCCGAACCGCCGCGATGGTTCAACGCCGCCGGCCCAAATCAATCATCCGGCCGCACCCGGCCGCGGCCGCTCTTTACTCCCGATCGCACCGCCTTGCCAGCCAGGCGGCGTTCCTTGGCGCCGGCGCTGGGCTTGGTGGGGCGGCGCTTCACCGGGCGGACTTCGGCCGCCGCGACCAGCACCGCCAGCCGGTCGCGGGCATCGGCGCGGTTGCGGTCCTGGGTGCGGAAGCGATCGGCGGTGATGATCAGCACGCCATCGCGCGTCAGCCGGCTGCCGGCCAGCCGCATCAATCGTACCGCCACTTCATCGGGCAGGCTGGGCGAGGCGCGGACATCAAAGCGCAACTGCACCGCCGTCGATACCTTGTTGACATTCTGCCCCCCCGGCCCGGAGGCGCGGATGAAGCTTTCATTCAGCTCGCTTTCGGGAATGATGATCGGCATGGCGTGATCGCATTAGGCGATTTCCTTGCCGCACGGAATGCGGCTAGGCTGGGGCAAACCCTGGGGAGCCCAATATGCTGATTGTCCATCACCTCAATAACAGCCGTTCGCAGCGCATCCTGTGGCTGCTCGAAGAACTCGGCCTGCCCTATGAAATCAAGGCGTACAGCCGTGATGCCGTGACCAATCTGGCGCCGCCGGAGCTGAAGACGGTCCACCCGCTCGGCAAGTCGCCGGTGCTAGAGGACGACGGGCGCATCGTTACCGAATCAGGCGCGATCACCGATTACATCATCCGCCGCCATGGTGACGGCCGGCTCGCCCCGGCGCCGGGCAGCGATGCGCACGAGACCTATCTCGAATGGCTGCATTTCGCCGAAGGGTCGGCGATGACGCCGTTCCTGCTGGCGCTCTATACCGCCCGCCTCGGCGAGGCCGCAGCACCGCTCACCCCGCGTATCCAGGAACAGATCGGCGCGCATGTGGCCTATTTTTCCAGCCAGCTCGGCAGCAACGACTGGCTGGTGGAAAACACCCTATCGGGCGCCGACATCATGATGAGCTTCATCGCCGAAATCGCCAATGCGCAAGGCCTGGGGGCGCATTTCCCCAATATCCCGGCCTATGTGAAGCGCCTGCAAGGCCGCCCGGCGTGGCAGGCGGCAGCGGCCAAGACCGAGCCGTATAATTTCACGGTGAAATAACGCGCCGTGCCGCCAATCGCGGCCCGAACAGATTCACCGCCAGCCCGCCGATGATCAACCCGGCGGCGAGCAGCTTCCAGGGCGGCAGCGGCTCGTGCAGCCACACGGCCGCCGCCCCCATGCCGAATACCGGCACCAGCAATGCCATGGGGGACACCGCCGACGCCGGATAGCGCGCCAGCAGCCAGCCCCAGGCGCCATAGCCGAACATGGTGTTGCCCACCGCCTGCCAGGCCACCGCCGCCCAGACGATGGGGCCGGCGGCCGCCACCGCCTGGACGATGCGCGGGCCGCCTTCAAAGATGACGGCCAGCGCGAACAGCGGCGGCACCGCAAACAGCGACGACCAGATGATGAAGGCCAGCATATCGACGCGGCCGATGCGCCGCGTCACCATATTGCCCAATGACCAGGCCAGCGCGGCGCCGAGGACCAGCGCCACTCCCAAGGGCGTCGTGGTGCCGCCGGTATGCGCCAGGATGATGGCGATGCCGGCCACCGCCAGCGCCAGGGCCGCGACCTGCACCGGCGCCAGCTTTTCACCAGTGCCGCGCATCGCCAGCCCGATGGTGAACACCACCTGCACCTGCACCACCAGCGAGGCGAGGCCCGGCGCGATCAGGCCATCGATGGCGATGAACAACAGCCCGAACTGGCCAACGCCGATATACAGGCCATAAAGCGCCAGATCGCGCCAGGAAACCGCCGGGCGCTTGATAAAGAAAATCAGCGGCAGCACCACCAGCGTGAAACGCAGCGCCGCGAACAGCAAGGGTGGCAAAGCATCGAGCCCCAGCCGGATGACGACGAAATTCGTCCCCCATACCGCGACCACCGCCAGCGCCAGCGCAAAGGCGCGCGGCCCGAACACGCCTGGTGCCGCGGTGTTCATGGCCGCGGCCGCGCCAGCGTGAAATAAGCCAGGGTCGCCAGCAGCAGCGCCGCCGCCATCACCATGACGACCGGCCGCGCCGTGCCATCATGCAGCGCCGCCGCCGTGGCCGATGCCGCCGCCCCCAGCGCAAAATTCGCCGAACCGAACAGGCCGGAGGTGGTGCCGGCGCGCAGCGGATCAACGTTCAGCGCGCCCGCCAGCGCATTGGCAGCGATGAAACCGTTCGACGTCAACACCGCGAACAACCCGGCCAGAATGAACCACTTCGACGCGCCGAGCAGCACCGCCGCCAGCAACGCCATGCCAAAGCCGAGCGCGAACAGCGAGGCCACCGCGAGGATACGATCAGGCGCATGGCGCAGCAACAGCCAGCGGTTGACCTGGCTCGATCCGATCACGCCAACCGCCACAATCCCGAAGATCAGGCTGAACTGCCCCGGCGTGAAGCCCCAGATGGTGATGACCAGATCGGGCGCCGTGGCGATATAGCTGAACAGCGTGGCGCCATTGCAGGCGCTGACCAGCGTATAACCCAGCAGCCGCCGGCGTTGCAGCAGGTCCCAATAGGCGCCGGCGACCGATTCGCCGCGGGCCTTGGCCTCGGTGGCCAGGGACCGACTTTCCTCCAGCCGGAACCAGACCGTGACCCCGACCAGGGCCCCGAATGCCGCCAGCACGACAAAAATTGCCCGCCACGATACCGCCGCCGCCAACCAGCCGCCAACCGACGGCGCCACCAGCGGCGCCACGCCCAATACCAGCACCAGCAGCGAAAAAATCCGCGCCGAATCGCGGTGGTCATAACGGTCGCGCACCACCGCCCGTGCCACCACCATGCCGGCGCAGCACCCCAGCGCCTGGGCAAAGCGCCCGGCGACCAGCCATTCGACCGAGGGTGCGAAGGCACAGGCCAGGCTGGCGATGACATAGACCACCGCCCCGAACAGGATCGCTGGCCGCCGGCCGATCCGGTCACTCAGCGGGCCATAGACCAATTGCCCAAAGGCCATCCCGACGAAAAACGCCGAGAACGTCAGTTGCACGGTCGCCGGCGACACGGCAAAGGCGCGGGCGATGCTTGGCAAGGTCGGCAGATACAAATCGATGGTGACGGCGCCAAACGCCGTCAATGATCCCAGCAGCAGGATTTCACCCCGCGTCGGAACGCGGTGCGGCGGGGACACGGTGGTGAGCATGACAGCGACTTAGG
>JANYCM010000393.1 GCA_025360285.1 Sphingomonadales bacterium | reverse complement strand
GACCTGATCCAGGCGCTCGGCTGCGGCACCCGCGGCGCTTATCTGCCCGATGCCCTGCGCTATGAACGCATCGTCATCATGACCGACGCTGATGTCGATGGCGCCCATATCGCCACCCTGTTGATGACCTTCTTCTTCCAGGAAATGCCCGGCCTGGTCCGCGATGGCCGGCTCTACCTCGCTCTGCCCCCCCTCTACCGCCTCGCCGCCGGCGGCACCGTCGCCTATGCGCGGGATGACGCGCACCGGCTGGAACTGCTCGGCACAATCTTCAAGGGCAAGACCAAGATCGACGTCGGCCGCTTCAAGGGCCTGGGCGAAATGGCCCCCCAGCAATTGCGCGAAACCACGATGGACCCGGCCAAACGCACGCTGCTGCGCGTCGTCCTGCCCGATGGTGTGGACGCCAAGGCCGCCGTCGCCGATCTCGTCGAACGGCTGATGGGCCGCAACCCCGAACACCGCTTCGCCTTCATCCAGGCCCATGCCGATGCGGTAGATGCGGCGGCTTTGGACGCTTGAGAGGGCCTCCGGCGGCTGGGGCCGCGGGCCCCAGACCCCAGTTGTGGAATCCGATATTCTGAATGAAATGGTAAATTAAGTTTTAATATTTTCCTTATTTTCCTGTTTCAGCCGTTTTGCCAGCACAGGCTTCGGTTGTCCGGGGGGAAAGGCCCTCCCCTGTCGCTATCACGGCGAACCGAAGGCCGCGAAAAGTCATCGACGGGAGGACGAGGCGTTCTCAAGTCAAAATTGAGTCGTAAACTCATAAACGATAACGGCTGATATTGGTGGGAAACGGTCATTGCCACACGCGGCCATGACCCGCGCTATGGCACATAAACGAAGTGCAGTTTCAAATCGAAACCTCCAACTTGCTCGTGAACGTGAACATGCAGAACCAAATCACTACGTCCCTCTTCGACGGTGAATAAGTCCACCAGCACTTCCCAGTATTCGATTTGCCACTGGCAGACCGAAGTGTCCCAACTTGCATCCGGAAGCGACGTTAACGCGCAGCCATAGTCATTGATATTTCGAGCAATTCCAGCCGCTGTCGCATCGTCCAGCGGATCGACACCGGTGAGGCCACATAGGTTGAAGTTGCCATCTTTGAGCGCCTCCACGATGTCCCGAAGCTTACTCCTCCATACTGACGGAACTGGATGCTCCTGCTCTTCGTCCTTCAGAATTGGAACTGGTGCACTCACAAGCCTGCGCTCCGAAATTGGCGACCGTCGCCGGTGACGGGAAGCTGCGCACCATTGCAGACTGGCGACAATTAGGCGGTAGCCGTCGTGCCCGTGCAAGTCATCCCGACCCGCGCAAGGAAGTAAAAATGGGGATGAACTGCCGACAGTCGACTTTTGGGTGAACGCGCCACAGAAGCCGCCGACGTCAGAACGGCCATTTATGGAGTCGCGGTGTCCCTGGACGCTGGCAGGCTCCCCCATCCAATGTCAGCGAAACACCCTGAGCCGTCGCATGATTGGTGTCCCCGACACGACAAGTTAGGCCAGCGTCCAAGGCTTCTTTCGTGCCGGTTAGGCCGTCTACGGTTCGCGCTTCTACCACCAATTGGTCAGTGTTGAATCCAGGCGAAACGTGCGGCCGTATATCAACTACGACTGCCCATACCTGACGCTTCGGCTGTTCAGAGCATGCCGAAATCGCGATTGCCGATGCGAGAACATTGAGACGCCATTTGCTCACACTCAACAATGACCTCTTCGAGGCGCGACCGCAATCGGGCGCTCCTAAATGGCCCGGAATGTCACCTTCTGGGCGAAAGTGGACCTGAGCCGCGAGGCCACGGTCAGATCCAGCTCTCACAGCGGCCCTCGCCGGATTTCATCCGCGCAATAGTCGATATACCAATGTCAAAGAGCGACTTAGTCCGCCGCTTATAACCTATTTGGCCCGTGTAGGACAGCCCCTCAAACCCCCGCCATCTCCAACGCTTCACTCGCCGCCAGCCAGGCCGCTTCGCTGGCCGCCAACGCCTTTTCGGCTTCACCGCGCAGGCGCATCAAATCCTTGGCCGGGCGGTGACGGTCTGACGCATTCGCCGTCTTCGGATCGGAGAGGGCAGCGTCGATTTCGGCGATACGCGCCGTCAACCGGGCGGTTTCGGCTTCGGCGTCCTTGATGGTCTTGCGCAGGCCCGCCGAGGCTTCACGGGCGGCGGCGGCGGCCTTGCGGTCGTCCTTTTTATTGCCTGATCCCTTGGCTTTGCCGCCTTCGGGGCTGGCGGGGCCCTTGCCGAGGATGGCGTCGGTATAATCATCGAGGCTGCCGGCAAATTCCAGCGCGCGGCCGGCATCGACGAGGACGAGCCGGTCGGCACTGGCTTCGATCATGTGGCGATCATGGCTGACGACAACAACGGCGCCGTCATAGTCATTCAGCGCCTGGACAAGGGCTTCGCGGGTATCGACATCAAGGTGGTTGGTCGGTTCATCGAGGATGAGCAGGTGCGGCGCATCACGGGTGATCAGCGCCAGCGCCAGCCGGGCCTTTTCACCGCCGGACATCTTGCCGACCTTTTGTTCGGCCATGGCGCCGGAAAAACCGAACCGGCCGAGCTGAGCGCGGACCTGCGACGGGTTGGCGCCGCGCATCAGTCGGCTCATATGTTCCAGCGGCGTGTCGCCGGCATCGAGTTCTTCGACCTGATATTGGGTGAAATAGCCGACGCGCAGCTTGCCCGGCGCCGCGACGCTGCCGGCCATCGCCTTCAATTGGCCCGATAAAAGCCGCGCCAGAGTCGTCTTGCCATTGCCGTTGCGGCCGAGCAGCGCCAGCCGATCATCGGGATCGAGCCGCAGGTCGATATGTTCGAGCACCGGCTTGTCGTTATAGCCGACGCTGGCATATTCGATCATCACCAGCGGCGGTTTCAGCGGCGGCGGCGACGGGAAGTTGAAGACCAGCGACGGATCGGTCACCGCCTCGGCAATCGGCTGCATCCTGGCCAGGGCTTTTTGGCGGGATTGCGCCTGTTTTGCCGTACTGGCGCGGGCGCTGTTGCGGGCGATATAATCTTGCAGCTTGGCGCGCTGGGTCGCTTGCGCCTCCCGCGCGCTGGCCAGTTGCGCCAGGCGTTCGGCACGCTGGCGTTCGAAATCATCATATCCTCCAGGGTAAAGCGTGATCTTGCCGCCTTCCAGATGCAGGATGTAATCGACGACATTGTTGAGCAGATCGCGTTCATGGCTGATCACCACGATCGTGGCGCGATAGGTTTTCAGGAAGGATTCCAGCCACATCGTCGCTTCGAGATCGAGATGGTTCGAGGGTTCATCGAGCAGCAGCAGATCAGGCTGCGAGAACAGCAGTGCCGCCAGCGCGACACGCATGCGCCAGCCGCCCGAATAGCTGTCGAGCGGGCGGTGCTGCGCCGCCTCGTCAAAACCCAGGCCGACGAGGATGCGGCTGGCGCGCGCCGCGGCGGTATAGGCATCGATGGTGATCAGCCGGTCATGGATTTCTGCCAGCCGGTTGGCATCGGCCAAAGTCGTTGAAAGTATTGCTTCTTCCGCCATCAGCGCGGCGCGTTCGACGTCGGCGGCGAGCACGGTTTCAAAGGGGGTGCCCTGCCCCGCCGGGGCTTCCTGGGCGACATAGCCGAGCCGCGCCGCCTTGGGCATCTCCACACTGCCGCTGTCGGGATCCAGCGTGCCGGCGATGACCTTCATCAACGTCGATTTGCCGGCGCCATTGCGGCCGATCAGCCCGATCCGGCCGCGCGGCGGCAGGGTGGCGGTGGCATTGTCAAGGATGGTCCGCCCGCCAAGGCGGACGGTTACGGCGTTCATGGTCAGCATGGCGCACGCCCTAGCATGGTCGGGGGATTAAGGGAATTTTCGGGTAGTCGGCGGGGGGCGTGGCCGGGCGTGGCAGTAGCGGCGCCGGTTGGGGGGCGGGCGCGGGGGTAGGTTGGCCGGGTTTGGCGGGGTCGGGACGGCGTGTGGGGTGCGGGATTGGGGTGTCTGTTTTGGGAGACAGGCGCTTTTTCTCCCTCCCCCACCGCGCCGCTTGGCGCCGTGGGGGGAGGGAGGAGGAAGGAAGTGTAGGAAGGGCATGGGCAAAGCCCATGCTGGCGTCGGACGGGTTCGGCGGGGGAAGGCCCCGCCGCCCCGCCGGCCGATCTTGCGCCTGTCGGCGCGTAGCTTTCGCTACGCGCTCGCGGCGCTGCGACTTACGCCTTGGTCTTCAGGAAGGCGATCACGTCGGCCCGGTCCTTCGGGTTCTTCAGGCCGGCGAAGGCCATCTTGGTGCCGGGGACCATTTTCTGCGGGGCTTCGAGATAGGCGAACAGCTTGTCGGTGGTCCAGGTGATGCCGCTGTTCTTGTTAGCGGCCGAATAGGTGTAGCCGGGGGCCGAACCCGATTTGCGACCCACGACGCCGAACAGCGACGGGCCGACGCGGTTCACGCCCTTGTCGGCGACATGGCAGACCTTGCACTGGTTGAACACCACGGCGCCGTGGACGGCATCACCGGCCGGAACGGCAGCGGCAGGAGCCGCCTGGGCGGCCGGCGCGAAGGCGGCGGCGGCAAAGGCGGTGGCGGCGATCGTCAGGAAACCCGTCTTGGTCATGCTAGCCTCTTTTTGGGAACAGTGGGAACGCCATATCGACTTTTGAAACGCTGTGCAATTTCGTCCGGGTGACAGAGTGGTAATGTTGCTGCGGCAATTTCGCCTGCTTGTTGACGCTTTTTTATCCAGCGTTTGTTGAACAATCGCTGAATCGAAACCGGCGCCCTAGCCGAGCAAAAACTCCACCATCGCCCGCACCTTGGCCTGGCGCCATTGCGGGGTGGGGGCGATCAGCCAATAGGCCGCCCCCGTCGGCTGCGCTTCCCCCGTCACCACCACCCGGCCGGCCGCAATGTCTGCCGCCGCCAGCGTTGCCGGCACCAGCGCACTGCCCAGCCCCGCCGCCGCCGCATCGATGGCCAACCCGGCATCGGCAACCGTCAACCCCGGCGCCCGGGGATCGCCGGGGTGGGCGATGCGCAGCGCCGCCTCCGCCCCCGGTGCCGTCACCACCACCAGCGATTCGGCCACCAAAGGCTTGCCGTGAATCCCCTCCGCATCGGGCTCCCCCGAAAACACGATGGCGAGATCGAGATTGGCCTGGGTGAAATCCGGCATGCCGTCGCTGGCGGCGAGGACGAAGCGCAGTTCCGGGTGCCGGGCGGCATAGGCGGCCAGCCGGGCGTTCAGCCATTTCGCAGTGAAATCGCGCGGTGCCGCGATGGTCAGCACTTTTGATCCCTGGCCGTCCTGCAAAATCCGCACCGATTCTTCGAATTGCAGAAAGCCGGCGCGCAGTGCGGGCAAGGACCGTTCGGCCTCCGCCGTCAATTCCAGGTTGCGCGTCATCCGCTTGAACAGCACGACGCCGAGCGTATCTTCCAGCGCACGGATCTGCTGCCCGACGGCGGCCGGCGTGACTGCCAGCTCGTCCGCCGCCTTGGTGAACGAAAGATGCCGGGCGGCGGCATCAAAGACGCGCAGGGCGTTGAGCGGCAGATGGGTGCGCTTCATCGGATCAGTTGCGCGTCGGCCGCAGGCTGGGGTGTTCCAGGGCAAAGGCCGGGATCGCCGCTTCAAAGCCGCCGCTTTCGGCCGCCATGCCATAATGGCCCTGCATGGTGCCCGATGGCGTGCGCAGCGGGCAGCCCGAGACATAATCAAAGGCGCCGCCGGGTTCGATGAAGGGCTGCTGGCCGATGACGCCGGGGCCATCGACGGTTTCACGCCGCCCCTCGCCATCGGTGATCAGCCAGTGGCGATCACGCAGTTGCACGATTTCCAGGCCATGGTTTTCGACGCGGACATGATAGGACCAGATGTGGCGCGGAATGCGATCATCGGACTGATCGGGCAGATAGCGCGGCGCAACGCGGACGGTGATCGCCGCGGCACCGTGGCGGGTGGTCGCCGCATAGGGGAAGATCAGGTCGATGACCGTCATAGACCAGCCGCGCTGAGCGCCGCATCAAGATCGTCGATCAGGTCACGCGGGTCTTCCAGGCCGATCGACAGCCGCAACATGCCTTCGGTGATGCCCATCTGGTCGCGGACATCGGGGCTGACACTGGCATGGGTGGTCGAGGCCGGGTGGGTCATCAGGCTGCGCGAATCGCCGAGATTGTTGGAGATGTCGATCAATTCCAGCCCATCGAGCAGGGCGTGCGCCTGGGGCCGGCCGCCGTCCAGGAACAGCGCGATGATGGTGCCGCCCGCCGCCATCTGGCGCATCGCCAGCCCGTGCTGCGGGTGCGAGGCGAGGCCGGGATAGAGCAGGCGCGGCACCCGCGTTTCGAGGAAGCTGGCCACCTTCAGGGCGTTCTCGCACGATCGCGTCACCCGCAGATCGAGCGTTTCCAGCGATTTCAGCACCACCCAGGCGTTGAACGGCGACAGGTTCGGCCCGGTGTGGCGCGCATAGGCGAGATAGACGTCATTCATCCATTTCTCGCTGCCCAGCACGGCGCCGGCGAGCACGCGGCCCTGCCCGTCCATCAGCTTGGTGGCGCTATAGGCGACGACATCAGCGCCCAGTTCGAGCGGCCGCTGGACGATGGGCGAGGCAAAGGCATTATCGACCACCACAGTGGCGCCGGCATCATGGGCGATATCGGCGATGGCGCGGATATCCGACACTTCAAGGCCGGGGTTCGACGGGGTTTCGAGGAAGAACGCCTTGGTATTGGGCCGGCGCGCCCTGGCCCAGGCGTCGGTATCGGTGGCATCGACGGTGGTCGTCTGGATGCCGAAGCGCGGCAGGATGCTATCGACGAGCACCCGGCACGATCCGAACAGCGCGCGGCCGGCGAC
>JANYCM010000392.1 GCA_025360285.1 Sphingomonadales bacterium | reverse complement strand
TGAGATCATGATCATCGGGGGCGCGCAGATTTATGCCGAGGCTTTGCCCTCGGCGGCGCGGATCGAACTGACTGAGGTGCATCTCAGCCCCGAAGGCGATACTTTGCTGCCGGCGTTCGATCCGGCGCGCTGGCGGGAAGTGGCGCGGGAGGATCATTCCGCCGAGGGCGAAGCGCCGGCGCATTCTTTCGTCACCCTGGAGCGGCATTGATGCGGCGGATTGCGGTTGAAACGCCGGGCGGCGCGCTGTCGGCTTTGGTCTGGGATGCGGCACCGGCAGGCAGCCCCTGGCTGCATTTTGCCCATGCGACGGGGATGCATGGCGGCCTGTATGCGCGGTTGCTGGCGCCGCTGGCCGACCGGTTCAACATCGTCGCCAGCGATGCGCGCGGCCATGGTCGGTCCTATGCTGCCGACCCGGCGTTGCTGACCGGCTGGGAGGATTTTGCCGACGACATGCTGGCGGTGATGGCGGCAGTAGCGGGGGACGCACGCTGGTTGCTGGCGGGCCATTCGATGGGCGGCACGGCGTCCTTGCTGGCGACATGGCGGGCGCCGGAACGCGCGGCCGGGCTGGTGCTCGTCGATCCGGCGTTCCTGCCGTTTGCCATGGCGGCGCTGGTGCGCGGCGGCCAGCCGCTGCCCAACCCGATGGCCGACCAGGCCGGCAAGCGCCGGGCAGATTTCCCCGATGTGGCAACGGCGCGCGCCGCCTATGCCGGGCGCGGGGTATTCCGGGCCTGGAGCGATGCGGATCTGGACGCTTATCTGGCCGATGGCCTGCGCGATGCCCCGGACGGTGTGACCCTGGCCTGTGCGCCGCTGTTCGAGGCGGCGACATTCCGGGCGGTGTCGCCGCATGTCGAAACCGCGTTGGCGGCGCTGGCGGTGCCGTTTGCGCTGGTGGCCGGCGATGTCGGATCGACGGTGCCTGCGGCGGAATTCGCACTGATGGCGGCGCACCCGCGCTGCCTGTCGGCGCAGCGGCTGGCGGGGACGACGCATTTCGTGCCGCTGGAACGCGGCGAGGTGGTGCGCGCGGCGATTGCGGCGGTGTCGGGTGGTGCGTCAGGCGCAGTTGCGCGTTAAGGACGGTCCATCCCCCTCCCAGCAGCCGTAGGCGACGCCTTCGCGTCAACGGGGAGGGAAAGACCTGCCCTTTCACGAAAGTTCCCTCATGCGCTCTTCCCGCTTCGCCCTTCTCATCGCTCCCCTGCTGCTCGCGGCCTGCGGCGATACCGCTGATCTGGCGGTCAAGGATGGCCAGGGCGCCAATCCGAAATTGCCGGCGCCCAAATCCATGGCCTTCCCCACCGTCAAGGTCGCCAAGGTGGTTGGCTGGGCGGCGGGGGAGGCGCCGGTGGTGGCGCCGGGCCTGGCGGTGAAGCCCTTTGCCACCGGCCTGTCGCACCCGCGCTGGCTGCTCACTCTGCCCAATGGCGATGTGCTGGTCGCCGAAACCAATGGCCCCAAGCGCCCCGATGACGAAAAGGGCTTCATGGGCTGGGCCCAGAAGCTGGTCATGGGGCGCGCCGGGGCGGCGGTCGAATCGCCCAACCGCATCGTGCTGCTGCGCGACAGCAACGGAGATGGCGTTGCCGATGTGCAGGTACCATTTGTAACCGGGCTGAATTCACCGTTCGGCATGGCGCTGGTCGGCAATGATCTTTACGTCGCCGAAACCGATAAATTGACGCGCTTTGCCTATGTGCTGGGGGCGACCAGCATCACGACGCCAGGGGTAAAGGTCGCCGATCTGCCGGGTGGCCCGCGCAACCATCACTGGACCAAGAATGTCATCGCCTCGGCCGATGGCAAGACATTGTATGTGTCGGTCGGCAGCAATTCCAATGTCGCCGAAAATGGCCTGGCCGTGGAAGAAGGCCGGGCGCGGATCATCACTGTCGATCCGGCAACGGGCACGACCGCGACCTTCGCCACCGGCCTGCGCAACCCCGTCGGCCTGGCCTGGCAGCCGGTGACGGGTGAACTGTGGACCGCGGTGAATGAACGAGACGAATTGGGCTCCGATCTCGTTCCCGATTACATGACCAGCGTGAAGGCCGGCGCGCATTATGGCTGGCCGTGGAGCTGGTATGGCCAGCACGTCGATGTGCGGGTGAAGCCGCCGCGGCCCGATATGGTGGCGAAGGCCATCGCGCCGGATTATGCGCTGGGGCCGCATACCGCCAGCCTGGGGCTGGTGTTTGCCGGGCCGGGGCAGGCACTGGGGGCAGCTTATGCCAGTGGCGCCTTTGTTGGCCAGCATGGATCGTGGAACCGCAACCCGGTGTCGGGCTACAAGGTGGTGTTTGTCGCCTTTGATGCCGCCGGCAAGCCGCAGGGGCTGCCGCAGGACGTGCTGACCGGCTTCCTCAACGACAAGGGCGAGGCGCATGGCCGGCCGGTCGGGGTGACGTTTGACAAGGGCGGCGCCTTGCTGGTCGCCGATGATGCCGGCAATCGCGTCTGGCGGGTGACGGCCGCCGGGGCTATGGCCGGTGCGCAAAACGGAGCAAAGTGATGAGCAGCCAGACAGCTTTCACCCCCGAAACCCAGCACCAGGCGCCGAAATGGCCGCGTTTTGACTGGCAGGACCCGTTGCTGCTCACCGCCCAATTGAGCGATGAGGAGCGGATGATCCAGGACGGCGCGCGGGCCTTCTGCGATGCCGAGCTGATGCCGGTGGTCAAGCTGGCCAACCGCCACGAAAGCTTCGATCCTGACCTCATGAAGAAATTCGGCCAGGCCGGCCTGCTGGGGCCGACGATCGAAGGTTATGGCTGCGCCGGGGCCTCCTATGTCGCCTATGGTCTGATCGCTCGTGAAGTCGAGCGGGTGGACAGCGCCTATCGGTCGGCGATGAGCGTCCAGTCGAGCCTGGTGATGTATCCGATCTGGGCCTATGGGTCGGAGGCGCAGCGGCTGAAATATCTGCCCGGCCTCGCGTCGGGCGAGTTGATCGGCTGCTTCGGGCTGACCGAGCCCGATGCCGGGTCGGACCCTGGCGGCATGAAGACCCGGGCGCGGGCGGTGCCGGGCGGTTATGTGCTGAACGGTGCCAAGATGTGGATCACCAATTCGCCGCTCGCCGATGTGGCGGTGATCTGGGCCAAGTGCGACGATGACCGGATCCGGGGCTTTGTCGTCGAACGCGGCGATGTTGGTTTCACGACGCCGAAGATCGAGGGCAAGTTCAGCCTGCGCGCCGGCGTGACCGGGGAGATTGTGCTCGCCGATGTGCATCTGCCGGCCGAGCGCCTGCTGGCGGGCGTCGATGGGCTGGCGGGGCCGTTCGGCTGCCTCAACAATGCGCGCTATGGCATTGGCTGGGGCGATGGGCGCAGCGGAATTCTGCTGGCACGCGGCGCGGCACTATACGCTTGACCGCAAGCAGTTCGGCCGGCCGCTGGCGGCAACGCAGCTGATCCAGAAGAAACTCGCCGACATGCAGACGGAGATCACGCTGGGGCTGACGCTGGCGCTGGCGGCGGGGCGGTTGATGGACGATCACAAACTGGCGCCCGAGGCGATCAGCCTGTTGAAGCGCAACAATTGCGGCAAGGCGCTGGCGATCGCGCGGGAGGCGCGCGACATGCACGGCGGCAACGGCATTTCGGACGAATATCATGTCATCCGCCATGTGATGAATCTGGAGGCGGTCAACACCTATGAAGGCACGCACGATGTTCATGCGCTGATCCTCGGCCGGGCGCAGACCGGGTTGCAGGCGTTTTTCTGAGGGGGCCTTGCCCCGACATTCCAGCGAGGGCTGGAATGTCGGGTGGTGATCCAACCTTGCCGTTTGTTCATGTCGTTTTAAGGCCAATTGCCGTTACGGGCGGTATTTCGTATCGGCCCCGCGATGGATTTTGGGAGGCACGGCTTGGCGCACTGGACACTGGATGACATCGACTGGTCGGCGTTCGATGCCGGCAAGGTTGATCGCAATCTGCTCGCCATCGTCAAGACATCGGCGCTCGTCGAGGCCAATGCGGCGGATTATGTCGCCTATCTGGAAGCGGTGTTTGCCGGCGATGCGCCCTTCCTGGCCGCGGCGCAGGACTGGGGGGCGGAGGAGCGCCAGCACGGCGCCGCGCTCGGCCGCTGGGCGGCGCTGGCCGATCCGGGGTTTGATCTGGAAACGGCGCTGGGGCATTTTCGCGCCGGCTATGCGATTCCGGCCGGCGATGGCGGTTCGGTGCGCGGTTCCCGCGCTGCCGAACTGGTGGCCCGCCAGGTTGTCGAAACCGGCACGTCGAGTTTCTATTCAGCGCTGCGTGATGCGGCGCAGGAACCGGTGCTGAAGGCGATCACGGCGCGCATCGCCGCCGATGAATTCCGCCATTACAAATTGTTCGCCGATCATGGCCGGCGCTATGCCCGCATCGGGCGGCCCGCGGCGCTGAAGGTTGTCGCGACCCGGCTGGCCGAAACCGGTGACGAGGAACTGGGCTGGGCCTGGTATGCCGCCAACATCGCCGGGCCGGAGGCACCGCCGTGCCGGCCGCGCGCCCATGCCCGGACCTATAATGGCCTGGTGGCGCGGCTGTACACGCCCGGCCATGTCGAATCAGGGGTGCGGATGTTGCTGCGCGCCATTGGTCTTTCGCCGCGCGGCCCGGCGCTGGCGGCGGGATCGCTGGCGATGCGCGGCGTGATGCGCTGGCGCGGGGCGCTGGCCTGACGGCAATCGAGGTTACTCGTCCAGTAGGCCCAGCAGTTCCGGCACATGCCGCGCCCGCAGCGCCGCGAGTGCCCGGCGGTGCAACCGCTGCGGATCATGGTCGCCGGGTGCCATCGGCCGGGCAGTGGCTACCGACACCGCATCCCAGGGGGCAAAGGCGACTTCGGCGCGGGCCAGGCCCCAGGCGCGCATCAGATGGCTGCCGAAACGATCGGGCGACAGATCGGGCCAGGCACGCGCAATGCCGCCGGTGGCGACGGCTGCCGTGCCGAGGCGCGCGGCCAGCGCCGTCGCCAACGCCGCCGACGCGCCATCGCCTTCGATATGCGTCAGGCCAGCGGTCAGCAGTGAATCCAGCCCGCGCGCCAGCACATCGGTGATCGCCGCAAGGCTCGCCGGCGCGGCGGCAAAGCCATCGCTCAACCCATGGCCCGGCAGGTCGATGGCCAGCACCCCCGGCCGTGCCACCATTTCCGCCGCACTGCCCGGCGCGTGCAGCACCAATGTGCCGGCGGCGCGGTCGCCCAGCCAGTGCAACTGGCCAAAGTCTGTGACGGCGACATAGCCCTGATCATCCGGTGCGCGCGGCATCGGCAAGGCGGCGGCAGGGTGCGCCAGCAGCCATAGCCGCGCCGCCGCTTCGACATCATTATCGCTGACCAGTTTGCCGGCCTGCCAGTTCGGCGGCAGATCGCCCAGCCGATCAACATGCGCCTGCAACGGATCGCCGTTGCGGCCCATGATGTAAACGGGCGGGGTTTCGGCACCCGGTTCGGGCAGGTCGCGCGGCGCCTGCAACATCGCCGCATAGCCCTGGGCATAGGAACCGCCGGCCGCCAGCACATCCATCACCATGGCATGGTTCAGCGCCGCCTCATCATGCGCGCCGGGCAGGCGATGGGCATCGTCCGCCGCATACCAGGGGAAGAACCAGCTTTGTTCGCGGATGCGGTGCCACACCCAGGCGAGATGTTCGCCATAGGCCAGGGGCACGAAAGGCGGGGTGTAATTCGCGCCGAAATCGGCGCGTTCGGCATCGGTCCATACCGCATAGCCATTGGCGGCGATGGCAGCGAAGCGCTGCGGGGCGCGCTTGGCGGCGGTGATCAGCGTGATGGCGCCCGAATGCGTGCCATAGGCGCCGGCCTTGTCCAGCCCCAGCGCGTCCATGAAGGCCAACACGGCATCGGCATAATCATTCACATGCGGGGCGGCGAGCGGCAGCGGTGCCGATTCGCCAAAGCCCGGCGTATCAGGGGCCAGGCAGGTGAAATCCGCTGCCCAGTGACGGATCAGGGCTTCATATTCGGCCCCCGAACGCGGGCTCTGGTGGACCAGCACGACCACGGGCCCGGTGCCGGCGCGGCGATAATGCACGCGGCGCTTGCTGCCATCGGGGTTACGGACATCGACGAAGTGGCGGGTGATGCTCATGCCGCTTCGATAAGCTCGATCAGTTCGCCGGCCGCACCGCGCAGTGTCGCTGTCCGCCTGCCGGCATAAAGCGGGCCATCACGCCGCTGCGGCGGGGCGAGGAAGGGCGCGGTGATGGCATCGAGGCTGGCACAGATGAAGCTGATCATCGCATTGCCGGGGGGCAGTTCGCCCGGCGCGGTGGGGCGTAGCGTGGCGGCGGCGGGATATTGGTCGATCTCGCTGCCCGGCATCCGGCCGATCCTGGTCATCGTCATGTCGGTGATGGTGTCGGCGGGCAGGCCGAAGCTGTTGTTGATGACGCTATAGGGGATCGACCAGGTATCGCCGGCTTCAAAGCCGAGAACATCGGTGTGAAAGGCCAAGGCCGCAGCACGGTCGGGGGCGGCGAGAATGGCGATGAACATCTGGTCGACGCGCGCTTTGGTGTGCGGCAGATCGAGATCGGACATGCCGGATTTCAGCACCTGGTTGAGATACAGGACTTCGCCGCCGCGCCCGGTTACCTGGAACGGGATGAAATTATCAAATCCCGGCACCAGCTTGGGTTCCCCGATGACGGTGAAGCCGGGGGCGGTGCGGATATCGGCGAACAGCGCGTCGCAATCGGCGACGGTATGTTCGAACGCCGCCCAGCCGTAACTTCTGAGCGGGCGGAAATCCGGCACCGGCGTTGCTTCGACCAGCCGCAGAAAGGCGGGGTTGCCGTCGGCGGGGGTGAGCAAGGCCGTGCGCATGCCGGCGCTGCCGGGGCAGCCCCAGGCGGCGGCAAGATCGGGGGTGACGATGCCTGATTCGGCAATGTCGAGCCCCAGCAGCCCGGTATAATCGGCCAGGCTGGCGGCAAAGGCCGGTGCCGAGATGGTGCCGCATTTGATGCGGCCCTGGGTGTCAAAATCTGTGCTCACGGCATCAGTTTGTCCGGACAACTTTGCCGGCGCAAGCGGAAACTGCCAGGGCGCCACCCGCCCGGACGGGAGGCGCCACGCGCTTCAGCCGGGCCCTCGCGGCAACTTTGCGCCTAACCAGTCCCGCAGTGCCGCATTGACCGCTTCGGGCGCATCCTGCTGCACCCAATGCGAGGCCTCTGGCAGGGTAACCAGGGTGAAATCATCGACCAACGGCCCATAGCCGCAGGTCAGGGCGATATCGAGCGCGACATCCTGTTCGCCCCAGACCATCAAGGTGGGCATGGTGATCGGCACCACCGGCTCGTTAAGGATGGCGGACATGTTGGCGCGGTAATAGTTGATCATCGCGGTCAGCGCGCCCGGAACGCTGGCATTGGCGCGGTAGTGGTCGATCACGGCGGCCGGGAAATTCGC
>JANYCM010000376.1 GCA_025360285.1 Sphingomonadales bacterium | reverse complement strand
GCGGCCGGAGGCGACGGCGCTTCGGGCCGCCTGGGACAATGCGGCGGTGCAGGTGGGGCGGCAGATCGAGGAGACGGCGCTCGATCGGGTGATCAATGGCGTGGTGGACGTGCGGAACAAGGGCGGCGTGCGCGAAGTGCGGCGCCGGCCGTGTTCGGAACAGTTGCTGATCACGATGATGAAACGTGTCGAGCGGTTGCGGGCTGCAAAAGCGCGGTGACGATGTACAGCCCGCGGGACAGGGACTTTCGTCAACTTCCGCGCGGCGGCCGGGGCAGCCTTTTGGCGCCCTTATCCCATGTCGTCGCCTGGCGACAGAGAGGAGCGCGGGTCGGGGCAGCGGTTTTGGAGGGGGAGCCGGCGCTGTGCCGACGCCCACCATCCTGACCTCAGAAATTCACCCCCAGCGTCACGCCATAGGTGCGCGGCGGGGCGAGCGAGCCGACGCGGATGCTGCTGTACAGGGGGGCGGTGATGATGTTGTTGCTGACGATGAACTTGTCGGTGAGGTTGCGGCCCCAGACATCGACCGACCAGACGCCGCTCGCCGCGGTATATTTCAGGCCGGCATTGATGGTGGCATAGGGGGCTTGCGTCGCATCGGCATTGTTGAATTCGGTGAAATACACCCGGTCCTGCCAATTGACATCGGCGCGCAGGTTCAGCTTCGCATCGCCGATCGGGACGGTATAATCGGTGGCGGCACGGACGCTGAATTCCGGGGCGTTTGACAGGCGGTTGCCCTTCAGATTGACCAGTTTGAAGCCCTGGCGATAGTCGCCGGTGGTGAAATCCTTGTATTTGGCATTGAGGTAGGTGGCGAACAGATCGATATTCCAGTTGCTGGCGGGCCTGGCGCGCAGTTCCAGCTCCAGGCCATAGTTGCGGGCCGAAGCGGCGTTGACCGTTGTCACCACTGAATCGGCGCCGACAAAGCCGACCTGAAGGTCCGAATAGTTGATGTAGAAGGCGGCAAGGCTGCCGGCGATCTTGCCATCCAGGCCGCTGGTCTTGATGCCGGCTTCATAGCCCCAGGCATATTCGGGGTTGATGACATCATTCTTCGAACCGACGTTGATGACGCCTGATTTGAAACCACGGGTGACGGAGGCATAAACCAGCGTCTGGTCGCTGGCCTGGTAATCGATGGCAAAGGTCGGGGTGACGGCGCCCCAGCCCTTTTCCTTGTTGGTCGGCACCGAGCCAAGGAAGTCGAAGCTGCCGACGCCCTTGCGCTTTTCATAGCTGTAGCGCGCCCCGGCGGTGAGCTTCAGCTTGTCGGTGACATGGTATGAACCTTGGGCATAAGCACCATAGGCGTTGATGGTGACCGTGCCGCTTTGCAGGTAATTCTGGTTGTTGAAGGCGTTGGCAGGTGCACCGAACAGGATGCCGAGATTGGTCAGCGGCACCCGCACCGCGCCATCCAGGCTTTCATGGAAATAGCTGGCACCGAGCAGCAGGTCGAACCGGTCGGCCTTCATGGTGCCGATGAATTCCTGGGAGAAGGTGCGGCTCTTTTCGTCATAATTGTTCTGGCCGAACATGTTGACGTTGGAGGCATCGAGGTCGTCGCGGTTGAAACGGGTGAAATCGCGATAGCCGGTGATGGACTTGATGTTCCAGTCGCCGGGCCGCCATTCCAGCGTGCCGGTGACGCTGGTGCCATGGCGGCGGTTGAGCGCTTCCTGGTCGGAATAAATGTCGCGATAATTGACCGGAATGCCCAGCTTGGCGGCGCGGGTGATGATGGTGTCACCGCCCAGGATGGAGCCCAGGGCGTTTTCCGCCGCGACGGTCGGCCCGAAATAATGGAAGGCGTAGTTGTTGTCCTTCTCGTTGAAATGATCGGCGGAGATCAACAGGTCCAGGTCATCGCTGGCCTTGAACAACAGGCTGCCGCGGATGGCATAGGCGTCGCGGTTATCGACATCGGCGCCAGTGAACAGGTTCTTGCCATACCCGTCGCGCCGGTCATATTTGCCCGACACACGAACCAGGATCTTGCCCGGCAGCAGCGCACCGCCGACGCCGCCCTCCAACGTCACGGCATTGTAATTGCCATAGCTGGCGCGGACATAGCCGTTCAATTCCTCGGTCGGCTTTTTGGTGATCAGGTTGATGGCGCCGGCGGTGGCGCCGCGGCCGTAAAGGGTGCCCTGCGGGCCGCGCAGCACTTCAACGCGTTCGATATCGTAAAACCCGGTCAATTGCGCCGCCGGCCGGGCGATCAATACGCCATCCTGCAGGAAGGCGACGGCGCCATCCGCACCCAGATCAATGCTGGTCAGGCCAATGCCGCGGATGAAGGTGCGGTTGACGCCAAACTGGTCACCCACCGAAAGGTTGGGGACGGCGGCGGCCAGCGAGCCAATGTCCTTGATGCCGCCAGCGCCCAGTTGATCCGAGGAAATGGCGGTTACCGAGGCAGCAATCTTCGACAGCGATTGCGAGCTGCGCGTTGCGGTGACAACGATGTCAGCAACCACTTCGGTGCTCGCAGCCGGCGCGGTCTGCGCTTGGCCTGGCGTCGCGGCAAGCGTGGCACCCGCCAGCAGCGCGCCGGCGGACAGCCCCCGCGTTGTACCATGGCGCACAGCGCCTACCCGAACTTTCAACATGCCCTCTCCCCAGGAACGTCGGTGATGTTTTATCTACCGCTGCGTAAATATGACCAGTTTAGAGGCAGAATCAATAGACAATCCGTATTTTCGAAGCGGCG
>JANYCM010000282.1 GCA_025360285.1 Sphingomonadales bacterium | reverse complement strand
GGCAACCGTCCGCCGATCGGCGGCGGCGCTGGCTGGAACGGCAACATCGTGCGCTGCGAATCCTGGCAATATCGCTATCAGGAATGCGGTGCCAATACCCGCGGCGGCGTGCAGTTGCGCAATGTCATCGCCGGCGATTGCAACCGCCGCAACTGGGGCTGGCGCGGCAATGTCATCTGGGTCAACAATGGCTGCCGGGCGGATTTTGCGGTGAATTATGGTGGCGGCGGTGGCTATCCTCCCGGCCGCGATGATGGCCCCTCGGCCGGTGCCGTCATCGGCGGTGTTGCCGTCGCTGCGGGCCTGATCGCACTGCTGGCGGCGGCATCGAAGAAATCCAATCCGGCCCCGGCGGCGACCGCGCCACCGCCGGCGACGGTTACCGGCGGCGGCGGTCCCCCGGCGCGTGTCAGTGTCGATCTGGGCGGCATCACCCCCGATGCCCGGCCGGCGATGACAATATGCCTTGCCGAAGCCGCCCGCCAGATCGGCGTTACCGGCGGCCGCGAGATCGCCATGGACCGCATCGAAGATATCGAAAAAGGCAATGGCGGCTATCGCATCCGCATGAACCTGAAAGGCATCTACCCCGACGAAAGCCGCGTCATCCCGACCTTCTGCCGCGCGACGTCAACCAGGGTGATCGAACTGACATTCGGGTGATGGTGGGGCGCGCGCCCTGATTGCCGCAGGGTGCCGGCCCGGTTGCCGGTGCCGGCGCTTCGTCTTAATGGTGGGAGGATATTCTTTCCCAAAGGCGCATCGATGACATTTGCCCGCACCGCCTGGCGCGTTCTGGTCGGTATCAAGGACCTGCTGGTCCTGCTTATTCTGCTGCTGTTCTTCATCGGGCTGTGGACGGTGCTGAACAGCCGTGCCTCGACCAAGATCGCCGATGGCGCGGCGCTGGTGCTGGCGCTGGACGGCGCGGTGGTGGACCAGGCCAGCGAACAATCGGCGCTGCAATTCGCCAGCGGCCGCGACATGGGCGGCCAGACCCAGGTGCGCGACATCATCCGCGGCATCGACACCGCGCGCGATGACAAACGCATCAAGGCCATCGTGCTCGATCTCGATACGTTCGTGGGCGCTGGCGAGGCCAATCTGCAATCGGTCGGGGCGGCGCTGCAACGCTTCCGCAAGGCCGGCAAGCCGGTGGAGGCCTATGCCACCGCCTATACCGATGATGGCTATTATCTCGCCGCCCAGGCCAATCATGTCTGGCTCAATCCCCTGGGCGGCGTGCTGCTGACCGGGCCGGGGGGGGCGAACCTCTATTTCAAGAAATTGCTCGATAAATTCGATGTTGATGTGAATGTCTTCCGCGTCGGCACCTACAAGGCGGCGGTGGAACCCTTCACCCGCGTCAGCGCATCGCCGGAAGCCAAGGCGGCGGAACAGGCGCTGGTCGATTCGCTGTGGAAAACCTACACCGCCGATGTCCAGACGGCGCGGCCGGGCGTGGACATCAACGGTTTCCTCGCCACCCTGCCGCAGCGGCTGGGCGAGGCGAAAGGCGACCAGGCGCTGGCCGCAAAGAACGCCAAATTGATCGACATGGTCGGCACCCGCAGCGATTTCGATGCAGCGATGGTCAAGATGGTCGGCGAAGGCGACCAGAAGCGCTTTGGCACCTATCGGGGCGTGACGCTGGACCATTATCTGGCGGCGACGACCAGCCTGCTGCCGGCCAAGGGCCAGGCGGTTGGCGTCGTTTATGTGACGGGCAGCATCGTTGACGGCGAAGCGCCGCGCGGCACCGCCGGGGGTACGACGATTGCCCGCGCCATTGCCAAGGCGGTGGCCGAGAATGACGACATCAAGGCGCTGGTGGTGCGGGTCGATTCGGGCGGCGGATCGGTGCTGGCCAGCGAGGAAATCCGCCAGGCGCTGATCGATGCCAAGGCTGGCGGCCTGCCGGTGGTGGCATCCTTCGGTCCGGTGGCGGCATCGGGCGGGTATTGGGTGGCGACGGCGGCCGACGAGATCATCGCCCAGCCGTCAACGATCACCGGATCGATCGGCGTGTTCGCCATCATCCCCAGCTTCAACCGCACGCTCGCCGAATATGGCATCGGCGCCGATGGTGTGAAATCGACGCCCTATTCGGGCGAACCCGATGTGCTGCGCGGGCTTTCGCCCGAAACCCGGGTGATATTGCAAAGCTCGGTGGAGGATATCTATCGCCGCTTCACGACCCTGGTGGCAACGGCACGCAAGCTGCCGCTGGCGGAGGTTGATCGCATCGGCCAGGGCCGGGTCTGGGCCGGCACGACAGCGCTGCAATTGAAGCTGGTCGATGGCATGGGCGGGCTGGATGTCGCGGTTGCCGCCGCGGCCAAACGCGCCGGCCTGAAGGGCGACGTCCGCACCATCGATATCGAGCGGCCGGAATCGCTGTTCGCGCAATCACTGGCGGGCTTTTTCAGTTCCGGCGAGGAGGAAGACCAGGCGAGCCGCGACCCGTTTGCCAAGCTGGCGGCGCTGTCCCGCCTGCGGCTGCTGGCGGCGGTCGGTGACCTGCGCACGATTGCAGCGGGCCCGACCATGCAGGCGGCGTGTCTGGAATGCGCCGTGCAAGGGTCACCGCGGGTCGGCACGGCGCGCGATGGTGGCGATCTGCTGGGGCGGCTGGCGGCGGTGTTCCGTTAGGCCGTGAACTCATAAATGGCTAGGGTCGTGACGATGTGGATTTTGTTGTCTGGCAAGGAGTTAGGAGGGCGCGATGCGGCGCATCGCAACCGACGACGCGACGCCGCCAGGCGGCAAAAGACACGTCGCCGCTGCGCG
>JANYCM010000229.1 GCA_025360285.1 Sphingomonadales bacterium | reverse complement strand
TCGCGCTTTGCAGGCTCGTCCGTCCGATCCGCACTCTCGACCTCACGCAAGGCCACGGCAAGTCTTCGTTCGCCGGTCCCGTTTTCGGCCACCTGCTCGGCGAGCGCGAACTGACTTCCGAGGAGAAGGAGAGGGCAGTCTGGATAGACATCGACAACGCTTTCTCGCAGCCCGTGACGGCATCGGATGATCGCGCAGATTACGCCCCGACGCAGATCCTTGCGGAACTTTTCCGAGGTGCAGGTTACGATGCGATTGGATACAAGAGCCATTTTGGCGACAAGGGCGATAGGCTTGGCTTCAATATCGCGATCTTCGACCCCGAGGCGGTTGAGATCGTCAGCTGCGCGCCGTACGTGGTTCGCTCTATCAAGGTGGTCGCCGAGGAAAATGGCAATCCCTGGTTGAAGAGCCGCGATTGAACGTTTGATGCAAGACCAGCGGAACTGCAGGACGCCCGATTTCACCACGCCAAGCCTTTTGTCCGGCTGCCGGACGCCAACATGACGGCGGCCGGACAGGCTCGAGAGGAGGGCGTTGCCAAGAACGTGAACGACTGGCGCCAAATCGAACTACCAGACGCGGTCCGCGCACTCGTTACCGCTCATGCGGAGCTCGTGAAGGCATATTCCTCGACAAGCTTGCGGTTCACTCTCGACGGAAAGTTTGTAGGCGACCTGGGGGAGGCAACCGCCGCTGATCCGTTCGGCCTTCATCTCTGCCGGGTTAGGACCGCAGGTGTGGACGCGCACGCGCCAGATGGGCGCTGCGTACAGGTTAAAGCCAGCGGGATCGGCAAGGGGCCGGCTTACACCCCCGGCGAGGGTCGTGCTGAGCACCTGATCTTCCTGTCGTTCGACTTCGACCGGGCGATCGCCCACGTCGTCTACAATGGCCCCGAGGCTCTGGTGCGTGCGCATCTGCCGGCCGGCTTCACCGGCACAAAGCGGGTCTCAATGCGCAGAATCCGCGAATTGGATGCCGCAATCGAGGTTCGACTGCGGTTGCGACGTGTGAGTGTCGTGTTGGGTGCCGGCGCTTAGGGGGCACGCGATTTAAGGTACTGAGCCGGGTCGGCCGTTTCGTTACTTATCATGGCAGTGCAGGTGCTGGGTCGAAAGCAGCCACATTGTCGAGTACTGAGCGAACGGCAATTATCTTTGACTGGCGCCCCGAACGAGACAGAGTTTCATGCGGCGGGGCCTGCGAGCAACCGGTCAAGATCGGCCATTGCGGCGTCTAGCTCTCCGACACCGCTTGCCATCCAAGCGTCGATTACCGGACTGCCGCTGCCGCGAAGCGCATCGCCGGCGACCGCAGCCACACAGAACCCCCCTGCCCGGCCCGGCCGGCGCACGATCAACCCCGCCGCCAACAACTTGGCCAGCACCCCATCTGCGCCGGCTGCCGTCATCTTGAACCCGTCGCAAACCTCCCCCCGTGTCACCAGACCCAGCCCTGCAATCAGCGCAAACACCGCCGGCGCCCGCGAAGTGCTGCGCGCATCGACCAACGCGCCTTTCGCCCAGTTCACTAGGCGCCGCGCCGTCTCCAGGTCCCCGAGCAGCTCATGGGCGCCCTGGCCGATGTCGCTGGCGAGTCGCAGCAACCGAACGTTGGGATCGCAATCCCCTCGCAGAACCTGAGACACGATGACCCCTGCGAACGGAACAGGCCGCCGCATCATGCCGAGGTCGACGAACATCTCGCCAACAACGAGCCCCAGCGCCCAGCCTTGCGACTGTTGGGTCACCAGTGGGACCGCGACCGGCCCGGTGTCGGTTTCGATGACGGCGGCGCCGCGCTCGATCGGCGCGAACCGGGCCGGCACTTTGGCAAGCCGCTCTGCCAGCACCGAAAGGGGTACTTCATCGTGCTCGGTTGCGGTCGCATCACCTTCGATCAGAACCGCCCGCGCCGCCGCGATGACCCCTCCCAATCCGTCGCAATGCCACGCCCCCTGCCCTTCCTCGAGCGCCTCGCTATCTGCCGGATCGGGTGCACCGACATCGGTGCCGCGACCACCCCGGCCAAGATGCGAAGCGGCGCGCGAAACCAGGTCGGCTGCCTCGGCGAGCGCGGGCCATTTCGAGGCGCGCAGTTCTGACAGGACGGCCGCGGCGATCGCTGGCGCCGGCGCGGCGGTGCCAGGGCCGCCCTGCGGCGGCCCGCCGGCGCGCGAGATCCATGCCTCGAACGTCGCATCGGTGAACAGATAGCCGGCGGCAGTGAGCGATCGCGCCAGCGTGCGCCGCACGAGCATGACTGCGAACAGCGCAGCGACGTTGGGTGCCGCATGCGCGATGGCGCCATCGAGGCGGCCGAGCGCGAGGTAGCAACGGGCGCTGGCGGCAGCGAGCTCGGCGGAATCGACTTCGGGACTGTCGAACAAATTCAGTGCCATAGCCGCCGCCTCCCCGCGCCTCCTTCTTCATAACATAGCTAAGTG
>JANYCM010000253.1 GCA_025360285.1 Sphingomonadales bacterium | reverse complement strand
CCTTCCGCTTCAGCCGCGACGGCATCGCCGAACGCATGCTGGAAGTGCAGCAGATCGGGGCAGCGGGGATCGGCGTGGTGTCGCCGGCGCCCAAGGGGTTCAGTAACTGATCGTCAGGCTGCAATTTCCCGCAGCACCGCATCCACAAAGGGCTGTCCCGCCAGCGTCAGCCGCAATCCGGTGGCGTCATGCTCCGCCAGCCCCTGCGCCACCACCCGCGCCACGCGGTCGCGCCGCAGTACGCTGTCCAAAACCACCCCGGTGCGTTCCAGAAACCGCGCCGCGTCGATCCCGGTGCCCAGCCGCAGGCCCATCACCAGCGCCTCGGTGGTGCGTTCGGCCGGGGTCAGCCAGGTTTCGGTCCGGCCGCCGCCGGCATTCACCGCCGTCAGCCAGGCCTCCGGCTTTTTCAACCGTTCCGTCGCCACCCCCATGCGCCGGCCGTGCGCACCAGGGCCGATGCCGGCATAATCGCCATAGGTCCAATAGGTGATGTTGTGGCGGCTTTCGCTGCCGGGGCGGGCATGGTTGGATACTTCATAGGCCGGGATGCCGGCGGCCGCGGTCAGCGCGCGGGTCAGGTCGAACAAATCGGCGGAGGTGTCGCTGTCGGGCAGGTGCAATTGTCCCTTGGCGTGGAGTGCGGCGAAGCGCGTGCCGGCCTCGATGGTCAATTGATACAGCGACAGATGATCGGTGCCAAAGCCGAGCGCGCGGGTCAGTTCGGCGTGCCAGCTCGCCGCGGTCATCCCCGGCCGGTCATAGATCAGATCAAAACTCACCCGGCCGAAGTGTTTCTGCGCGACGTCCAGCGCCGCCAGCCCCTGCGCCAGGTCGTGCGGCCGGCCGAGCGCCTTCAGATCGGCATCATCAAGCGCCTGCAGGCCAAGACTGAGGCGGTTGACGCCCGCCGCAGCGAACCCGGCGAAGCGCGCCGCCTCGACCGAGGAGGGGTTGGCCTCCAGGGTGATTTCGATGTCGGGCATGGCGGGCCAGTGGCTGGTCGCCGCGTCGATGATCGCGGCAACGGTTGTGGGCGGCATCAGGCTGGGCGTGCCGCCGCCGAAAAAGATGCTGGCAAGGCGGCGGCCGGGCAGGCGGGCCGCCTCATGCGCCAGATCGGCGAGCAGCGCGGCGCGCCAGGCGGCGTCGTCAACCGCCGCGCGGACATGGCTGTTGAAGTCGCAATAAGGGCATTTGGTGACGCAGAACGGCCAATGGACGTAAAGGGCGATTGGCTCCCCGCTCACGCTGGCGGCAACAGCGGCAGCAGCAGCGTAAACGCCCGCGCCCGGTGGTTGTCGGCTTCCTTGGCGGCGCGCGGCATTTCGCCAAAGGTTTGCGTGTGGCCGTCCATCAGGAACAGCGGATCATAGCCAAAGCCATTGTGCCCACGCGGTGGCCAGACGAGCCGGCCATCGACCCGGCCCTCGACGTTTTCGACATGGCCATCGGGCCAGGCGAGGCTGAGCGCGCAGATGAAATGCGCCGCATCGCTGGCACCCGCCGGCATTTCGGCATGGATGCGTGCCATGGCGACGGCGAAATCCTTGGACTCTCCGGCCCAGCGCGCCGAATAAATACCGGGCGCGCCGCCCAGCGCCTCCACACACAGGCCGGAATCATCGGCAAGCGCTGGCAGGCCTGAAGCCGTGGCGGCGGCGAGCGCCTTCAGTTCGGCATTGGCGATGAACGTCAGCCCGGTTTCCTCGGGTTCCGGCAGGCCAAGGGCACCGGCCGAGACGACCTCCAGCCCGTGCGGGCCCAGCAGTTCGGCCAGTTCAACAACCTTGCCGGGATTGTGTGTCGCCAGCACCAGCCGGCCGGGGGCGAGGCGTCTCACGGCAGCGTTCCGGCGATGTCGGTCAGCAGGTCACTGACGGCCCTGTTGCCGGCGCTGCTGCCCAGCCCGGTATCCCAGGCGCGCTTGGCGCCGGCCAGGGCGCCCAGAACCGCCGTCACCGGGACCAGCGGCGGGAACAGCAGCATGGCGATCGCGCTCACCGCCGCGGCGCCTGCCAGCATTATGGTTGTGCCCGCTGCGGCGCTGGCATTGTCCTTCAATCGGTCAGAAAATTGAGTAAGTGCGTTCAAAATCAAAACCTTGTCACGTGCCGACAGCGGCGTGCCCGGCATCTGTTGTCGCGCCGCGCTCTCGATACGGCGGCGCCAGCCGGAGAAATGCCTGGCATCAAGCAGAGTATAGACCGGAAAGGCGTCGAGCCACGCCTGCCACTGTGGATCGTCCAGAAACCAGAACTCGCCAGCCGGTAGCTCAGCCACCGGCGGCGGTCTGATCCGGCAGTTTTGCGGTCGGCGCTGCGGCTGCGTCACGCAAAGCCCGCAGCTTCAGGCTGTTGATTTCCATCGCCAGCAGGTCGCGTTCGGCACCCAGGCGGATGCTGATCGCGATGGCCAGTCCGGCAAGCGCCAGAAACGGGTACAGCCACGCCGGCCCCGGCAGCACGGCACCGCCCGCCAGGCCCTTTGGCCCGGCGATCTGCAACGCCAGCACCGCCGCCAGCCCCATCCAGATCGCCCAATGCTGCGCCGCGCGCGGCCGGTCCATCAGCCGCGCCAGATCGTCGATCCGCACAAAGCCCGGCGGGCCGGCATCGGGGGCGCTGATCAGGGTCGAAGCCATGCCCAAAATATAGTCTAGCGCCCGGTCGCCTGCAACTGCGCCGCGAACACCTCGTTGCAGCCGATGCGCGCCAGCCGCAGCAGGCGGAGCAGGGTTTCCTCATCGAACGGCGCGCCTTCCGCCGTTGCTTGCACCTCGACGATGCCGCCGGTGCTGGTCAGCACGAAATTGGCATCGGTCCCGGCGTCTGAATCCTCGACATAATCCAGATCGAGCACCGGCTGGCCATTGTGCACCCCGCAACTGATGGCCGCCACCTGCGTCGCCAGCGGGTCGCCCGCCAGCGGGGTCTTGGCCATGATGCCGTCGATGGCCAGCCGCAGCGCCACCCAGGCGCCGGAGATCGAGGCGGTGCGGGTGCCGCCATCGGCCTGGATGACGTCGCAATCAAGGGTGATCTGGCGTTCACCGAGCAGCTTGAGATCGGTGACAGCGCGCAGTGACCGCCCGATCAGCCGCTGGATTTCCTGGGTGCGGCCGGATTGCTTGCCCTTGGCGGCCTCGCGGCTGCCGCGGGTGTGGGTGGCGCGCGGCAACATGCCGTATTCGGCGGTCACCCAGCCACTGCCCTTGCCGCGCAGCCAGGGCGGCAGGCGGTCTTCGACGCTGGCGGTGACCAGCACATGGGTCTGGCCGAATTTGACGAGGCACGATCCTTCGGCGTGCGCCGAAAAGCCGGGGATCATTTCGATGGTGCGCATCTGGTCGGGGGCGCGGCCGCTGGGGCGCATGGGGGTGTTCCTTTGAAGTGTGACGGGGGGTGGGTAGCCTTTTCACCCCTTGCCCGCAACGCGTTGCGGGCAAGGGCATGAAGCCCTACATTCTCCTCATGCAATCCCCCAATATGGCCGAACTCAACGACCGCGCGCGCGAAGTATTCCGCCAGATCGTCGATTCCTATCTGGTCAGCGGCGCGCCGGTCGGCTCGCGCACCCTGTCGAAGCTGGGGGCGCTGGGCCTGTCGCCGGCGTCCATCCGCAATGTCATGCAGGACCTGGAGGAATTGGGGCTGCTCGCCGCGCCGCATACCTCGGCGGGGCGGTTGCCGACGCAATTGGGGCTGCGCATGTTCGTTGACGGCATGATGCAGGCCAGCGAGCCTTCGGAGGACGAGCGCGCCGCCATCGATGCCGGACTGGCGGGCGGCGCTGCCATCGAGGATATGCTGGCGCGCACCACCGCCGTGCTGTCGGGCCTGTCGCACTGCGCCGGGTTGGTGCTGGTGCCGCGCCGCGAGCTGGCCATCCGCCAGGTGAATTTCGTGCTGCTCGCCCCCGAACGCGCGCTGGTCGTTCTGGTCGGCGCCGATGGCACTGTCGAAAATCGTGTTGTCGCCCTGCCCGCCGGCCTGCCACCGGCGGCGCTGGAGGCCGCAGCCAACTATATCAACGCCCGGCTGGCGGGGCTGACCCTGGCCGGCGCCAGCGACCGCCTGCAGAGCGAAATCGCTGCCGATCGCGCCGCGCTGGATGCGATGACGGCGACGGCGGTGGCGACCGGGCTGGCGGCCTGGTCCTCCGATGGCGCAGCGCGGCCGGTGCTGATCGTCCGCGGCCAGGCCAATCTGGTTGAATCGAGTGTCGATCTCGAACGCGTCCGGCAATTGCTTGGTGATCTGGAAGACAAGGAGGAATTGATCCGCCTGCTCGAACTCGCCCGCGGGGCCGAAGCGACCAAGATTTTCATCGGCGCCGAATCGCAACTGTTCTCGCTGTCGGGGTCCAGCGTCATCGCGGCGCCCTATCGCGGGCCGCACGGCCGGGTGGTCGGCGTGGTGGGGGTTATTGGCCCGACGCGGTTGAACTATGCCCGCGTCATACCCATGGTGGATTATACCGCACGAACCCTCAGCAGGCTGGTAGCATGACCGATATGAATGACGCCCCGGAAATCGAACCGGAAGACACCAACAATGACGTGAATTTCGCCGAGCAGTTGCTGGCGAAGGACCAGGAAATTGCCGATCTGAAGGACCGCCTGCTGCGCCAGGCGGCCGAGACGGAAAACACCCGCCGGCGGCTGGAACGCGACAAGGCGGATACCGCCGCCTATGCGATGACCGGCTTTGCTCGCGATCTGCTGGCGGTGGCCGATAATCTGCGCCGCGCCGTTGCCGCGCTGCCCGGCGAAGGCTTTGACAATGTCCGCGCCGGCATTGAAGCGACCGAGCGCGAACTGGCGGCAATCTTTGGCCGCCATGGCATCAGCAAGGTGGAAACCGCCGGCCAGAAGCTTGATCCCAACCGCCACCAGGCGATGATCGAGGTTGAGCATGAGACGCACGAACCCGGCGTCATCGTTGACGAGCTTCAGGCCGGCTATGTCATCAAGGACCGCTTGCTGCGCCCGGCGCTGGTCAGCGTTGCCAAGGCCAAGGCATGATCATCGTCCTCGCCCGGGCCGAATTCGATCCGGCACGGCTCGATGAACTGCAACCGGCGCTCGATGCGATGATGCGATCGACCTGGGACGAATCGGGCTGCCTGTCCTATTCGATGGCGATCGAAAATCGTGACGAAGGCATTTGCACCATCGTCGAACGCTGGGCCGATGAAGCATCGCTGCGGGCGCATTTCGGCAAGCCGCACATGGCGGCGTTCAATCAGGCCATCAAAGGCGCGGTGCGTTCGATCGACGCGAAAATCTATGATGTGGTGAACGAACGCCCGTTGATGGGTTAGGGCGCTTTACCCTGCAATTCGGCCAAAATATGCCGCACCGTCGGCTGCATCCGGGCGTTGAAGCGCGCCAGCACCGGATGGTCGCCGCCGGTGCCGAACTGGGTGACCAGGTCGCTGCCCGTCCAGTAATGCAGCGCGAAACCCGGCGCTTCGGCGACGATCATGTCGCGGCCATCGGGGCTTTCCGGATTCAATGTACGGAAATCCAGCGCCACCTGCGGCGCGGTGGAGGGACAGACGACCAGGGTCGATCCCGCCCAGCTCGTCACCATGCCGCGGTGCAGATGGCCCGATACCAGCCGGATGACCTGGGGGTGTGCCGCAACAACGGCGCGCAGCCGCTGCACCCAATCGGCGTTGATATCCTCGGTCATCCAGCCATTGCCGGTGTCGATTGGCGGGTGGTGGAGGACGATGACCACCGGTTTCGCCGATGCCGCCAGTTGCGCCGCCAGCCAGTCGGCGCGCACCGCATCAAAGCTGCCGCCATGGCGCCCCGGATCGAGCGTATCGAGTATGACAAGGCGCAGCGGCCCGGCATCATGGACATAGTGGACAAAGCCGGCATCGGTCGGCACATCGTGAAACACGGCGCGAAAATTGCCGCGATCATCATGATTGCCCAGCGCCATCAGCACCGGAAACGGCAGCGCGTCACAGATGGATTTGAGCGTCTGATAGGCAGCGATGCTGCCGAATTCGGTCAGGTCACCACTGGCAATCAACAGGTCAGGGCGCGGATGCAGCGCCGTGAGCGTTTCGATAACGTCATCGAAACGCTTGCGGTTGAGCTCGGCCGGGTCGTCCGGCTGAAACCCCAGATGGATGTCGGTGACCTGCGCGATCAGCATCGGTACGCCGTTGTTCCCCCTGCCGGCCAGATACGGCAACGGCAACCAAAGTGACGCATGGCGGGGAAATCTGCAAGTTTGGCGGCGATTTCGTTAAAATCAGCCCCTGCCGATGTCGGAAAGCACCGCCGCCGCCGCATTATGCCCCGGTGCGCCGGTGACGCCGCCGCCGGGGTGGGTGCCGGCGCCGGCCATGTAAAGCCCCTTGATGGGGCTGCGGTAACTGCCATGGCCGAGCACTGGCCGCGCCGAGAACAATTGGTCGAGCGTCAACTTGCCATGGAAAATATCGCCCGCCACCAGCCCGAAATCGCGTTCCAGATCGAGCGGCGATTTGATCTGGCGGCCCAGCACCGACGCGGCAAAGCCCGGCGCAAAGCCGTCGACGGTGGCAATCATCAGGTCTGCAACCGTTTCGCGGTGATCGTCCCAACTGGCACCGCCGGGCAGTTGCGGCGCGACATGCTGGCAGAACAGGCTGGCGACGTGGCGGCCGGCGGGGGCCAGGCTGTCATCGAGCGTTGACGGAATCAGCATTTCGACGATCGGCCGGCGCGACCAGCCGTGCTGGCGGGCATCGATCCACGCCTGTTCCATATAGGCGAGCGACGGCGCCATGATGATGCCGGCGGACAAATGTGGCCCGGGTTCGGGACAGGCCGTGAAGCGCGGCAGTTCGCTGAGCGCGACATTCATCCGGAAGGTGCCGGAGCCGGATTTGTAGCGGGCGATGCGGCCGAGAAATTCGGGCGACAGGTGATCCGGATCAATCAGGCCTTCGAACAGCAAATTGGGGTGGATGTTCGACACCACAGTGTGCGCCCGGACCGTGTCGCCGGCGCTGGTCACCACACCGGCGGCGCGGCCGCGTTCGACCAGCACTTCGGCGACGCTGCAGCCGGTGACGATGGTGACGCCGCGCGCCTCGCAGGCGCGGCGCATCGCCTGGGTGATGGCGCCCATCCCGCCGATCGCATGGCCCCAGGCGCCCTTGACGCCATTGACCTCGCCAATGACATGGTGGAGCAGCACATAGGCACTGCCGGGCGCATAGGGCGAAGCATAATGGCCGACAATGCCGTCAAACCCCAGCACCGCCTTCAATTCGGCCGATTCAAACCAACCATCAAGAAAGTCCCCCGCCGAGGTGGCGAAGAGTTCTAGCAACGTCCGTTTGTCCTCAAGGCTAAGCCGCCGCAGCCGGTTGCCGAGCCGGGCGGCGTTCAGCAATTCGGGCAGGGCAGCGCGCCAGCCGGTATCGGTGAGATTGGGCGGTGCCTGCAACACCAGGTCCCGCAGCAGATCGGCGATGCGCTCCAGTTGCGCCTCATAGGCCGGCAGCGCGGCGGCATCCTTCGGTGAGAAAGCGGCGACAGCGGCGGCGGTGTTGCTGCCGCCGGTCAGCAGGTAACGGCCATCGGCGGTGGGCAGGAAATTGGCAAACGGGCGGTTGACGATGGTCAGGCCATGTCTGGCTAGTTCCAGATCGGCAATGACCTTGGGGTTGAGCAGCGAGACGGTGTAGCTCGCCACCGAATTGCGGAAACCGGGGTGGAATTCCTCGGTAACCGCCGCACCGCCGACGGTGTCGCGGCGTTCCAGCACCACGACCTTGTGGCCCGCGGCGGCGAGATAGGCGGCACAAACCAGGCCATTATGGCCGGCGCCGATGATGACAACATCGGCCGTGGCGGGCACGGCCATCAGGCGCGCGCCACCAGCAGCATGTCACGGCGCAGGCGCGGCACCAGTGATTCAAGCGCGGCGATCGGCAGCTTGGCCAGACCGACCAGCGGATTGCCTGACCGGTCCCGGCCATCGCCGGCCAGCCGATCGAAGGAAATCGTCGCCACATCGCGGGTGGTGCCGTGCAGCAACAGGCTTTCGATGCTGAAACCGGCCCCGGCAAACGCGGCGCCGAATTCCTCGGGCGTATATTCATGGTGGTGGCCGCCATGCACCGGTTCGTCATAGAAATCCGTGAGCGGCGGCCAGTTCGACCAGCCCATCAGCACCTTCAACCGCACCGGCAGGCGCACGGCATTGGGGGTCGTGGCGATGCAGACGCCGCCGGGTTTCAGCACCCGATGGAATTCGGCCAGCGCTGGCCGCGGCGAATGCAGCAGATGTTCGATGACATCGGCAAACAGCACCACATCGACCGAGGCGGCGGGTAGTGGCAGGGGTTCGGCGGTGACATCGCAGACCAATGTCTCGATGCCGGCGAGCGCTGCGTTTGTGGCGGCTTCCGGACCCGTGAAGGGCGGATCGACGCTGATCACCCGCGCGCCGAGTGCCTTGAGAGTGCGCGGCATGATCGCCATGCCGGTACCGATATCGAGCAGCGTGCCGCCTTCGGGCATATGATCGACCAGCGCGCGCAATTCGGTGAATTTGGCCGGGGTCGCCTCGAAGCGATAGTGCGCCGCCAGCGGGGTGGCGTGATAGGCGGCGATGGCGGCACCCCAGACGGCTTTCAGTTCGGCGTCGCTGCGCTGCATTCGGGTTCTCGCACTGAGGGGCGCTGGGCGCTGACGGGCCGCTGTTACCGCACGACTGCGGGCTTTCCAAGCAGCGCTATTTCTCCACCGCCTGATACACGCCGTCCCAGTCCGCCCCCGGCGGCGCCAGGCGGAAATGCGCGATGCGGTCGGCATAAAGCTGGCCCAGCGCCGTCAGGCCGAAACCCGCCGCCGGTCCGGCCCACGCCGCCAGCACCGCGTCGGCCGCGTCCCAATCCTGGTGGCGATAAGCGGTGATCAGCGCTGCATGATGATCGCGGAAAGCGGCAAATGCGTCTCCGTCCGCAACGCTTTCGTCGCCCAGCAGCGCAAACAGCCGCTCGGGCGTATCCCGTCCGACCACCCGCACCTGGTCAAGTTCAAGCAGCGCAAAGCCCGGCAACCGCTGCGCCAGGGCGTTGCCGATGGCGATGGTGACGCCATAATATTTGGTCAGGCCTTCGATGCGGCTGGCCAAATTCACCGTGTCGCCGATCAGTGAATAGGACAGGCGCTGCGACGATCCCATGTTGCCGACGCAGCACGGCCCGCAATTCAGCCCGATGCCGATTTTCACCGCCCCCGGCCACAGGCTGCCGGGTTTCTGCGTCGCCGGATCATTGAGTTTCGCCAGTTCGGCCACCATCGCCAGCGCGCCGCGCGCGGCATTTTCCGGGTGCGCCGGATCATCGAGCGGCGCGTTCCAGAAGGCCAGGATGGCGTCGCCGATATATTTGTCGATCGTCGCCTTCCGGCCCAGCAATATGTCGGTCATCGGTGTCAGGAATTCGATCAGGAAGCCGATGATTTCATTGGGCTTCAGCCTTTCGGACAGCGCCGAAAAGCGCCGCACGTCGCAGAACATCACCGTCATGTCGCGTTCTTCGCCGCCCAGTTCGAGCTGGCCGGGATCGCGGGCGATGCGATCGACAAGTTCAGGCGACAGATAGCGGTCAAAGGCGCGGTGGATATAATTGCGTGCCTTTTCCTCGCGGTAAAAGGTGAACAGGGTGACCGCTGTATAGGCGGCAACGACTCCCAGCGCCGGCACCATCGGGTCAACCAAAAGGCTGGCCTTGGCGAACAGATACCAGCTGCCGGTGATCGCCGCCGCCAGCGCCAGCGCCGCCAGCAGGGCACCGCGCGCCGCCCCCAGCCGTGGCAGCAGCAGCGACAGGCCGATGCCGAACAGCAGCAGCGCCAGCCGCTCAACGCCGGGCGCCCAATCCGGTCGCACGATGAAGGCGCCCAGGATCATCTGTTCCACCGCCTGGGCATGGACGACGACGCCCAGTTCACGGTCGCGGATCGGCGTCGCCACCAGATCACGCAGGCCCGAGGCGCCGGTGCCGATGAAGATGATATGGCCGCCGAACAGCCGTTTCATTTCGGCGGGCGGCAATTTGCCCTCCATGATCTTCCAGGCCGGCACGATGCGATCCGGGCGCGGCGCGGTATAGTGCATCCACAGTTCGCCGGCCGCCGTTGTCGGCACTTCGAACGCGCCGACCTTGATCTGGGCAACGCCGATGTCGCCGCCGCCCAGTTCGCCACTGGCGTCGGTCGATTTGACGATGATGGCCCCGGCGCCCTGCGCGACGCGCAGCGCTTCAAGGCTGAGCGACGGCACGATGCGGCCATGGATGCGGGCGAGCAACGGCGCACGGCGGATGATGCCGTCATTGTCGCCCACGATCGAGACAAAGCCGCTGCCTGGTGCGGCGGCGGCAAGTTCGGGGATCGGCGGGATGGTGCCGGCAAAGGTCGGCAGCGCGGCGCCGGGGTCGCTGCCGGCGATGGCGACGCCGCTTTTTTCGGGCGGATCGAGGCGATTGGGTTCGCGAATCAGGAAAAAGCCGGGGATGGCGGGCGACGCGGCAAAAGTGGCGGCGAGGATGGCGTCATGGTCGGCCAGTCGCGTCACATTTTCAAAATTGCCTTTCGCCAGCGGGTTGCGCGCTAGCACGGCGGCGATGCGCGATGGCGATGTGCGATCAGGCTCCGAAAACACGATATCAAAGGCGATGGCGGCGGCGCCGGCGTCGGTGAGCGCCTTGCTCAGCCGTGCCACATCGGTGCGCGGCCACGGCCATTGACCTTGCCGGGTAATCGTCGTGTCATCGATATCGACGATGCGGACGGCGGCGTCCTGGAAAGGCCGCGGCAATTGCCGGTTATATTCGTCGAACAGCAGATTACCGAGCTGCCGCACCGCGCCGACATTGGCGACATGCAGCGCCAGCACCAGCAGGGTGATGGCAATGCCGGGCAAAGCGAGGACGAACTTGTCGGTCGCCAGCCGCCGTTGCCACCATCGCTGGATCGCGTTCATTGGTTTGAAATCCGCCCCCTGCCGCCAACATAGGCGGTGCCGCGGCGAGGGGGAAGCGCCCGGCGCTTGCTGCGGCGACGCAATCTGATTAGGCTGGAATCAACAAGGGGTCGCCGCAATGACGGTGAGGGGACACAGACTGGGCAATCAAGGCGCCTTTGCGCTGCTGGGGCTGGCGGCAGCGGTTATGGCCGCGCCGGCATGGGGGCTTGATGTCACCGCCGATCCGCGTGTCGCCACGACCTTTGACCAGGTGCTGACCGCGCCCGATGATAATGACACCAATTTGAAATATGCCCGCGAACAGGCCAGTGCCGGCAATCTGGTTGGTGCCGCGGCGGCATTGGAGCGCCTGCTGCTGCAACAGCCCGATTGGCACGCGGTGCGGCTGTTCTACGCCGGGCTGCTGTATCGGCTCGACGATCTGCAAGCCGCCAAGCGCGAACTGGCGGTGCTGAAAGGCAGCGAATTGGGCGGCACCTTGCGCGCCGAGGCCGACAAATATGCAGCGCTGATCGCGCGCCGTGAAAGCCGCACCAGCCTGGGCGGCCAGGTTGCGGTCGGCGTCGGCTATGACAGCGATGCGGTGGGCGCTTTGGCCACCGCGGTCGATCTGGGGGCGGGGCAACCGCGCCATGACGATGGCCTGTCAGTCGTGGCCAGCGCCTCGGCCACCGGCGCGCGGCGACTGGGCGATGGCGATGGCGTCGAATTGTTCGCCAGCGTGGCGGGCGTCAGCAAGACCAGCATCGCCGGGCCTGACCAGCGTTACATGCGCGGCGAGGCGCGCGCCGGTTTGGGCTTTTCCAACGGCCAATCGAACGTCCGGGCAGCGGCTTTGGTCCGCTATGTGCGCGTCGATGGCGCCTCCTACCTCACCGAAACCGGCGGACGGGTGGAGGCGGTGACCAAGCTGTCGCCGCGCTTGTCTCTCACGGGCGCGGTAGAGATTGTCCATCAGGATTTTGACGAAATTTCCAACGTGCCGCTGCTGGTACCGAACAGCCAGCGGACGGGGGCGAGTTACGATGCGATGGTCGGCCTTGGCTACCGGCTGACCGGGCGGCAATCGATCGGCGTCGAATTCGGTTATGAAAACAAGAATGCCGTTTATGATCCCTTCGGCTTTTCGGGGCCGCGGCTGTCGGCGAGCTATGCGGCGCTGCTCGGGCGCGGCAGCTATTTCGCCCTCGCCGGGCAAATCCGCTGGCTCGATTACAAGGCGACCGACCTGTTGATAAGCGGTGTGCGCCGCCATGATGTGCGCAGCTATGTGCGTGCCGCGCTGGGGGCGCCCCTGTCGGCGTTCAGCGTCACGGGTTCGACGCATGATTTCCGCGAACAAATGCGGCTGGAAGGTGCACTGAGCTATGTCCGCCGCGACAGCAGCGCGCCGTTCACCGATTATGACAGCTTCGGCGCGGAAATGCGCATGATCTACAAGTTCGGGACGTGATGATGCGCCGCGCCCTCCTCGCTCTCGCCCTGCTTTTGCCGGCGCCGCTGCTGGCCCAGGCCGTCGGCACCAACGCGGCGATCCGCAACCTGGTGACGATGAAGACCGCGCGCGATGCGGCGCTGCGCCCGGCGGTGCTGCGCGAAGCCGTCAGCCTGGGTGACCAGATCGCCTCGGGCGCCGGCAGCCAGTTGCAGGTGCTGTTGCGTGACCAATCGGTGTTCACCGTCGGTGCCAATGCCCGCATGACGATCGACAAATTCGTCTATGATCCGGCGCGCGGTGCCTCCGATGTCGCGGCCTCCGTGGCGCGCGGCGCGTTTCGCTTCATGTCGGGCCGCAGCCTGGGGCGCGCCGGCGGCGGCAGCGCGGCGGTAAAGACGCCGGTGGCCTCCATCGGCGTGCGCGGCACCATCATCGAAGGCGCGGTGGGCGAAGAGGCCGTTGTCGCCGTCGCCAATGAAACCCGCGTGCCCAAGGGGCTGACGACCGATGCCGGCGCGACGCTGATCGTGCTGCGCGGCCCCGGCCCGCGCACCGATGGCCTGGACAAGCCCGGCGCCATCGATGTGACATCGGGCGGCGTGACGGTGACGATCGATCGGCCGGGCTATGCGCTGTTTATCCCCGGTGCCGGCCAGCCGCCGATCGGGCCGTTCCTGTTATCGGCGGAAGGCTTTGCGGCGCTGGGCGAATTTCTGCGCACCACCCCCGGCCGGGCCGAAGATCGCGGGCCGATCGGTATCGAATCGACCGCTGTTGCCTCGGGACAGATCCTCGCCGTCGCCGAATTCGCCGGCATTCTGGCCTATGATCCGCTCGCCATCGAACTGCCGACACGCAGCACCCAGGATCTGGGCGTGCCCTGCGACCCGCCGGTCAATGGCGGCCAGGGCGGCAGTTACTGCCCGCGCTAACCCGCCACCACGCCTTCCAGAAACGCCCCGACCTCCGCCAGCGGCACATCGCGCGCCACGAACGCTTGCCCGATGCCGCGCGCCAGGATGAAGGGCAGGGTGCCGCCGCTCATCTTCTTGTCCTGGCGCATATGGTGGAGCAGCGTCGCCGCCGGCGCCGCCAGACCGAGCGCCTGTGGTGATAGCGTGAACCCACAGTCAAGCAGATGTGCCCGCACCCGCGCCGCGTCCGCCGCCGGGCACAGCCCCCGGGTGGCCGACAAATCGAACGCCAGCGCCATGCCGAGCGCGACGCCTTCGCCGTGCAGCAGCCGGTCGGAAAAGCCCGCCTCGGCCTCAAAGGCATGGCCGAAGGTGTGCCCCAGGTTGAGCAGGGCGCGGATGTCGCCGGTTTCGCGCTCGTCGGCCGCGACGACCGCCGCCTTGGCGCGGCACGACACGGCGATGGCCTGCGCCTGTGCCGCCGCATCGCCCGCCAGCAACGCGGCGGCGTTGGCCTCGCACCAGGCGAAGAAAGCCGCATCGCCAATCAGGCCATATTTGACCACCTCGGCATAGCCGGCGCGCAGGTCCCGCAGGGGCAGGGTCTGGAGCACGTCTGGGTCGATCAGCACCAGCGCCGGCTGGTGAAAGGCGCCGACAAGGTTCTTGCCCGCCGCCGCATTGATCGCCGTCTTGCCGCCCACCGACGAATCGACCTGCGCCAGCAACGTTGTCGGCACCTGCACGAATTTGCAGCCGCGCCGCAGGATGCTGGCGGCAAAGCCGGTCAGATCGCCGATGACGCCGCCGCCCAGCGCCACCACCGCATCGCCGCGTTCGACACCCAATTGCAGCAGGCGTTCGGTGACATGTTCCAGCGTTGCCCAGTTTTTCGTCGCTTCGCCGGGCGGCAGGATGATCTCGTCCACCGCCAGCCCGGCGGCGGCCAGCCCGGCGGTGAATGCCGGCAAATGCAGCGCGGCGACGATCGTATCCGTCACCAGCGCCAGCCGGCCGCGCGGCGCCAGGGGCCCGAGCAACGGCCCGGCATTGGCGAGCAGGCCGGGCGCGACATGGATGGGATAGGCGCGCGGCCCCAGGGGCACATCGATGATCATGGCTGGTGGTCCGCATTGGCGGCGGCAAGCGCCGCGATGATGGCGTCAAGGGTTTCCTGATGCGGCGCCGCCCGGCTGGCGATGCGGATCGGCGCTTCGGCATAGATCGGGTTGCGCACCGCCGCGAGCTGGCTGAGCACCTCCCCCGGATCGCGCCCGGCAAGCAAGGGGCGCGTATTGCGGCGCCGCACCCGCTCCACCAGCGTGGCGATATCGGCATCCAGCCAGACGGCGATGGTGCGTTCCAGGATCAGGCGCCTTGTATCGGCGGCGATGAAGGCGCCGCCGCCGGTGGCGATCACCTTGGGTTGGCCATCGATCAACCGGGCGATGACGCGGCGTTCGCCATCGCGGAAATGCGCCTCGCCAAAGCGCGCGAAGATTTCGGAGACCGTCATGCCGCTGGCGATTTCAATTTCGGCGTCGGCATCGACAAAGGGCAGGTTCAATCTCGCCGCCAGCCGCTTGCCGACGGTGGTCTTGCCGGCGCCCATCAGGCCGATAAGGGTGATCGGCCGGCGCGCCGCCCGCGCCGCGCTGGTCTCGCCGGCCGGGTCCGGCCCGGCGGGTTGGGGGAGTTTTGTGTCGCACGCCATCGCCCCTGACGCTATACACGTGTGACGCGCTGGCGAAAGCCGGCGGCCCCGTCAGCGAAGGATCGCCGCCATTCCTGCCACTTGCCGGTTGTTAAGGGACCTGATCGCATGATGCGTCGCCTCACCCTGTTCGCGGCGGTTACGGCGTTAGCCGCCGGCGCGGTGGGTGGTGAACCCGAAACCGCTCCCGCCCAGGCCCCAGCCGCCAAATCGCTGCTGCCCGACAGTTTTGACGGGCCGACGACGGCGCCGGTGACGCCGGCAGCACCGCTGCTGCCTGCCGAAGCCGATCCTGCCGCGCCGGCTGCGCCGCAACTGCTGCCGCAACTTCAGCCAGGCGGCCCCGATGCCGCTTTCACTACCGCGGCCGGCGGCGATCTGGCGCTGCAAGGCCCACTGACGCCGGCGGCGGGCGGTTATGGCGCGCAGGTTTTTGCCGGGTCGGACGGGCGTTTCCTGGCCGGGCTCAGCCGGCGCATCGCTGCGCCGATCGGGTCGCGCTGGGCCGCGATCACGCTGCGCCGTGCCCTGCTCAGCCAGTCGGGCACGCCCGACGGCATCGTGCCGGGGGACTGGATTGCGGCGCGCGCCGGGCTGCTGGTGCGGCTGGGCGAAATCGATGGCGCCAAGCGGCTGGTCGATGGCCTGCCGGTCGATCGCTATACCCCGGCGCTGTACAGGGTCGCCGCGCAGACGGCGCTGGCGGCCGCCGATATCGGTGGCCTGTGCCCGATCGCCGTCACCGGGCAATCGCTGTCGGCCGATGCGATATGGAAGCTTGCCATCGGCATGTGCGCGGCGATCGAGGGCGACGATATCACCGCCGCCAGGGTGTTCGACGCGCTGCGCAATGATTCGGCGCATGTCGATCCGTTCGATGTGCGGCTGGGGGAGCGGGTGGCGACCATGGCCGGCGGTGCCGGCCGCGCCACCAATATTGACTGGGCCGAGGCGCCGGTGCTGACACCCTTCCGCTATGGCATTGCCACCGCGGTCGGCGTCGCCATTCCGCCCGAAAAGCTCGCGGCGCTCGGCCCGGCGCGCTTTGGCTGGCTGGTGCGCAGCCCTGGCGTTCCCGCCGATGTGCGGCTGGCGGCGCTGCGCCCGGCTGCGGTCGCCGGCACCGTGTCCGCCGAGGAACTGGTCAGCGGCATCACCGCCCTGTCGCCCGCCAATGCCGGATCGGACAGCGCCGCCGGCCGGTTGCGCACGGCGTTCGCCGGCACCAGCAGCGCCGATCGCCGCGCCGCGCTGCAGGCGATCTGGGCGTCGGGCGGCGATGACCGCTATGGCGCGCTGATCGAATCGGCGGGCGCGGCCGCGCGTCTGCCGATCAGCGCCGACAGTGCCGCCGACAGCGCCGACATCATCGCCGCGCTGCTCAGCGCCGGGATGACGGAACCGGCGCGGCGCTGGTGGCCGGTCGCCGACAAAGCCGGCGGAGCGGTGCGCGCCCGCGCCTGGGGATTGCTTGCCGCTGCCGGCATCATCACCCCGACGCCGCAGGGCTTCAAGGACTGGCGATCGGATGCCAAGGTCGATGATCGCCATGCGGCGCTGCTGCTCGCGGCACTCGCCGGCCTGGGCCGCGCCGAAGGCAGCCAGTGGCAGGGTTTGCGCGACGGCCTTTTGCCCAAGGCCGCCAACAGCTGGACCCGTGCCATCGATGCCGCCGCCGCCGCCGGCCATCAGGGCGAAGCCATCATCCTTGCCGGCACCGGGCTGCAAGGCGCCTGGGCCGATGTGCCGCCGCTCCACCTTTATCATATCGTCGCGGCGTTGACCCGCGCCGGTCGCCCCGCCGAGGCACGGCTGATCGCTGCCGAAGCCCAGACCCGGGCGTGATGGCAAGCACGGACCGCCAGCTCATCGCCCTGTTTCTCGACATGCTCGCCGCCGAACGCGGTGCCGCCAGAAACACCCTGCTCGCCTATGGGCGGGATCTGGCGCAGGCCAGCGAATGGCTCGGCGGCCGGCTGGCGCGCGCCGATACGGCGGCGCTGGCGCAATTGTCGATGCACTGGGCCGGGCTGGCACGGTCGAGCGCGGCGCGGAAAGGCTCGGCGGTGCGGCAGTTCCTGGGGTTCCTCGCCAGTGACGGCATCCGCGCCGATAATCCCGGCGCCGATCTCGCTTTGCCGGCGATCGCCCGGCCGTTGCCCAAAAGCCTCGATCCGCGCGATGTCGAACGGCTGTTCGCGGCGCTGGCCGAAAAGCTGGCGGCCGATCCGGCCCCGCGCACCTTGCGGCTCGCGGCGCTGGTGGAGCTGCTCTATGGGTCGGGGTTACGGGCTACCGAACTCGTGTCATTGCCGCGCCAGGCGGTACGGCCGGGGCGGGGCTTCATCATCCTGGCCGGCAAGGGCGGCAAGGAACGCCTTGTGCCGATCGGCAGCCGCGCCGAAGCGGCGGTCGCCTCCCATGCCGCGCTGGTGCCGGTGGCGGCGCGTTACCTGTTTCCGTCGCGGGGCGGGCATCTGACCCGGCTGCGGCTGTATCAGTTGCTCAAGGACCTGGCCGCCAGCGCCGGCATCCCGCCGGAACGCGTCAGCCCGCATGTGCTGCGCCATGCCTTTGCCACCCATTTGCTGGAAGGCGGCGCCGATCTGCGCACGCTGCAAACCCTGCTCGGCCATGCCGATATCGCCACGACGCAAATCTATACGCATGTCGCCGCGGCGGCGCTGGTGGCGCTGGTCAACAGTCGGCATCCGCTGGGCGACAGCCCGGCTTGACAGGCGCTGCGACATTTTGACACTAGGTTAAAAATAGTAGGATTCGGGTCCGCAACAATCAAGCCCGGCGGTCGTTCGCCGGGACAATGGGGCAGTGTATCCAATAAAAATCTAATTTTGCTCGCGGCGCTGGTCGCCGCACCGGTGCTCGCCAGCATCACCAATATCATCGTCCAGACCAACGCCGGCACGATCATCGACAACACGAACGCTGGCGCACAAAGCGTCGATGGCCCGGCCAGTGACGGCATCTACAAGG
>JANYCM010000226.1 GCA_025360285.1 Sphingomonadales bacterium | reverse complement strand
GATCGGGATCGATGCGGCCGGGGTGTTCACCACTGTGCCGCTCAGCGACCAATTGGCGAGAATGTTGCCCAGGCCCGGCAGGATCGGGAGGTTGAGGAAGTAGAAGTTCACCTGAGCGGTGTTGCTGACCAGCGTACCGCCGGTGCCGTTCGAGGCATTAGCCGGGTTGCCGGTGCCATTGTTGGTCCACTTGACGCTATTGTTGCCGACCTGGCTGTAACCAGCGAAGGTCACGATCACGGCCTGAGCCGAACCAGCAACCAGCGACGCGGCGAGGATACCGGCACCAACGATGTTTTTCAGCTTGCTCATGTTACTCTCCAACTAAATTTTGCGGCTTTGCAGGCCCGATTTTTCTGATGCCTGCATTTTGCAACACCGGCTTCGCAAATAGCTATGCAATTTGCGTGCCATGCCGCCAACGTAACGGAAGTGCTTGATTCACAACAAATGGCGGAATCGCCATCTGCGGCGAGTGTAAAATTTTCCGACAGTTTTCGGGGTTTTTGACGGCCGCTCTGAAGGCCTTGGCAGGGCAAAGGGCGGCGCCGCGGCGGGCGATCAACGCTGCGCCGGGGCACCCTCGGGCGGCGCGGCGGCGGGCGCGGGTACGGTTTCGCCATCGGGATTTGGCGGCGCATCGGAATTGCCTTCCGCAGCGGGATTGACCGCGGGATCGGCCATATCGCCGCCCCCCGCTTCACTATCGACGGGCGCGGCGGCGGCGCTGCGCAGCACGCCATCATGGGCCAGCGCCGCCAGCATGAAGCGCTTCCACAGCCGCGCCGGGATCGATCCGCCGACAATGCCGTTCATCGGGCTGTTGTCGTCATTGCCGACCCAGACGCCGACGATCAGCTTGCCGGCATAGCCGATGAACAGCGCGTCGCGGTGGTTCTGTGTCGTCCCCGTCTTGCCAAAGGTCGGCACCGGCAGGCGTGCGGCATTGCCGGTGCCGTTGCGCACCGCCGACGCCAGCAATTCCCGCATCGGCCCCAGCGCCGGCCAGGGCGTAAGCGCTTGCGCCGCCGAGCGCACCGTCGCCAGCACGCCCGTTGCGGGCGGGCGCGCCAGGCCGGTTGCCTGCACCGGCCGCGTGCCGGCGGCGATGGCGGCATAAGCCTCGGTCATTTCCAGCAAGGTAATCGGCGAGGTGCCCAGAGCCATCGCCGGATATTGGCTGATCGGTGCCGTCACCCCCAGTTTGCGCACCTGGGCAACAACCGCCGGAACCCCGACCTGCTGCGCCAACCGCACCGCAGCGACATTGGACGAGGCGGCAAAGGCGGTCGCCAGGCTGATGCGGCCGCGATAACGGCCTTCATCGTTTCGCGGGGCGTAATCGCCGATCTTCAAGGGCGTATCGTCGATCATGTCCCCCGGCCGCATCCCGGCATCGAGCGCCGCGAGATAGACGAACAGCTTGAACGATGATCCGGGCTGGCGCTGCGCCTGGGTGGCTCGGTTGAAGACGGTCTTGTCGTAATCGGTGCCGCCAACCATCGCGACGACGGTGCCATCGGGGCGCATGGCGACCAGCGCCGCCTGGGTTACATTCTGGCCGCGGGCGCCCGCCAGCGCCTCTTTCACCGCGCGCTCCGCGGCGGCCTGCAGATCATGATCGAGCGTTGTCTGGACGATGGCATCGCCATAGCTGACTTCGCCGCCATCGGCGCGGTCGGCGCGGGCCTGGGGCAGCACCCAATCGGCGAAATAGCTGCCGCTCGGCAGGCTCTTGCGGCCCGGCGTGTACCGCGCGGGCACGGCGGTGGCGGCGCGCGCCGGGGTGATGGCGCCGGTTTCAGCCATGGCGGCGAGCACCAGCCGGGCGCGGGCACGGGCGTCTTCCAGGTGGCGGCTGGGTGCCAGCCGCGACGGCGCCTGCACCAGCCCGGCGAGCATCGCTGCCTCGCCCAGCGTCAGCCTTTCGGGGTCGGTATTGAAATAGACGCGCGCCGCCGACCGGATGCCATAGGCACCATCGCCGAAATAGACGCTTGAGAGATAGCGTTGCAGGATTTCAGCCTTGCTCAGCCGCGCCTCCAGCCAGAAGGCGATGATGACTTCCTGCAACTTGCGCTTCAGGCTGCGATCGGCCGACAAGAAGCTGGTTTTGGCGAGCTGCTGGGTCAGCGTTGATCCGCCCTGCGTCACCCCGCCGGCCTGGGCGTTGCGGAAAAGGGCGCGGGCGATGCCGCGCGGATCGACGCCCCAATGATCGTAAAAGCGCCGGTCTTCGATGGCGATCAGCGCCGCCGGCACATAGGGCGGCAATTGCGCGATTTCGACGGGAGCCTCCTTGTAATCGCCGCGCCGGGCGATCGGCTTGCCATCACTGTCCACCAGCACCAGCGATGGCAATTTGGCCGGGGCCAGCGCCCGGCCGAGCGGTGCCGTCAGCACCAGCCAGAGGATAAGGGCGAGGAACAGCCCGGTCAGCACAGCGAGCACCGGCAGCAGGAAACGCCGCCGGCGTTCAGGGATCGCTGGCGGCGGTGTCTCCATCAGGCGCGTTCCCGCGTCGCGCTGAAGCGGATCGCGGTTTCGCGCTGGGTGACGTAGTTCAATTCCCAGGTGTCACGCGCCATGAACACCGGGGCGCCATCGCGGTCTTCGGCCATGGCGGGGCGGTTGTCCTCCATGAAGCGCTTCAACTCCGCCGGTTCGCCGCTGATCCAGCGGGCGGTTTCATAGGGGCTGGGCTCGAACGAGGCGGCGACGCGATACTCGGCCTCCAGCCGTGAAATCAGCACCTCGAGCTGCAATTGCCCGACGACGCCGACGATCCACTGGCTGCCCAGCAGCGGCTTGAACAATTGCGTGACGCCTTCTTCGGCCATGTCGGTCAGCGCGGTGCGCAACTGCTTGGATTTGGTGGGATCGCCGAGTTTCACGCGGCGCAGGATTTCGGGCGCGAAATTGGGGATGCCGGTGAAGGTGACATCGTCCTTTTCGACCAATGAATCGCCGACCCGCAGCACGCCATGGTTGGGGATGCCGATGATGTCGCCGGGAAATGCCTCATCGGCAATTTCGCGGTCCTGGGCGAAAAAGAAGATCGGCGAGTTGATGGCGATGGCCTTGCCGGTGGCGACCTGGCGCAACTTCATGCCGCGCCGGAAACGCCCCGAGGCAATGCGCAGAAAGGCGATGCGGTCGCGGTGCTGCGGGTTCATATTGGCCTGCACCTTGAAGACAAAGCCCGACACCTGCGGATCGGCCGGGTCGACCGGCCCGGCCAGGGCCGGCTGCGGCCGCGGGCTGGGGGCAAATTCGGCGAGCGCGTCGATCAGCGCTTCGACTCCGAAATCCTTCAGGGCGGAGCCGAACAGCACCGGCGTCAGCGCACCTTTACGATAGAGATCGGCATGAAGCGTTGCATAGCCGCCCAGCGCCAGTTCGGCCTGGTCGCGCAGCCGCTGCGCAATCGGGCCGCACAGCGTATCGATCAGCGGATCATCAAGGCCGGTTGTCTGGACGGATTCGCCCGCCGCATTGGTGCCGGTGCCATCGGGCTTCAGGAATTTGTGGGTGCGCAGGTCAAAGAGGCCTTTGAATTCACCCCCCATCCCCGCCGGCCAGTTGAGCGGCGCAACATCCAGCGCCAGCATGTCAGAAATCTCGTCAAGCAGATCGAACGGGTCACGCCCCTCGCGATCGACCTTGTTGATGAAGGTAAGGATCGGCACGTCGCGCAGGCGGCAGACTTCGAAAAGCTTGCGCGTCTGCGCCTCGATACCGCGGGCTGCATCGATGACCATGACCGCCGAATCAACGGCGGTGAGCGTGCGATAGGTATCCTCGCTGAAATCCTCATGGCCCGGCGTATCGAGCAGGTTGAACACCGTGCCGCCGCGTTCGAAGGTCATCACCGATGAGGTAACGCTGATCCCGCGCGCCTGTTCGATCTTCATCCAGTCGGAGCGCGCCCGGCGGTTCTGGCCGCGGGCGCGAACTTCGCCGGCCATATGAATGGCGCCGCCGAACAACAGCAGCTTTTCGGTCAGGGTGGTCTTGCCGGCATCCGGGTGCGAAATGATCGCAAAGGTACGCCGCTGGAGGGGAGCCGTCATGCCGCCGGGGCCATGACAGGATGATCGGGCAAGCGCAATCCCGCGCGCGGCAACGCCATATGCGGCGACAGGCGGACGCAGCGCTGCGACGGGCCGAGTCGTGGCCGGGTTTATGTCACTTCGCACCGACTCACTTCTGCGATACGCTATTTGTGACGGGGTTGTGAAAAGGACGGGCCTTGCGCTTGCGGCGGCTGACAGCAGCAGGACTGATGCTGGGGTGGTTCATCGCCGCGTCGGCCACGGCGACCAGCCTGTACACCGTGCCCAAATATGCCGCCATCCTGATCAACAGCAACAGCGGCGAAGTCATGTACGCCCGCCAGGCCGATGCGCCGCGCTACCCGGCCTCGATCACCAAGGTGATGACGCTGTATGTGGCGTTTGAGGAACTACGCAGCGGTCGGCTGCATGACGGCGACTTGATCACCATGTCGCGCACCGCCGCCGCCCAGCCACCATCGCGGCTGGGCCTGCGACCCGGCAAAACGATCAGCGTCACCGAAGCCATGGGCGTCATCGCCACCAAATCGGCCAATGACATCGCCGTGGCCCTGGCCGAACATATCGCCGGCAGCGAAGCGGCGTTCGCAGCGCGGATGACGGCGAC
>JANYCM010000181.1 GCA_025360285.1 Sphingomonadales bacterium | reverse complement strand
CCGCGAAAGCCGATCCTGTGCTTGTGATCGACAACCAGCGACAGGAACCGCCCGAGCTGATCGAGTTCCTGGCCGATATCGGTATTCAGCAGCGTGTCATAGCCTTCCCGGCCACCCCATAGCACGTAGTTGGCGCCGCCAAGCCGATGCGTCGTTTCCAGCATGGAGCGCACTTGATGCGCCGCCCATCCGAAAACCGCCGGGTCAGGATTTGTAGCGGCGCCTGCGGCATAGCGTGGATGGCCGAATAGATTGGCGGTACCCCACAATAGCTTGACGCCGGTAGTGGCTATCTTGTCGGCCATCTGTCTAGCAATGGAATCGAGTTTCGGGCTGTAATCGGCAAGCCCATCATGGTCGGCCATGGCATCGACATCATGGAAGCAGAAGAAATCGGTACCGAGCCGGCAGAAAAAATCAAAGGCAGCGTCAAGCTTGATCCGGGCGTGCTCAGCAGTGACCGGCTGACCCGGTACCCATGGCCGATCGAAGGTGCCGGCGCCAAAGATGTCTGCGCCCGGCCAGTTGAAGCTGTGCCAATAGCAGACCGCCCAGCGAAGATGGTCGGCCAGGCGTTTCCCGAGCACGATGCGGTCCTTGTCGTACCAGCGATAAGCCAGCGGATTTTTGGACGCCGGACCTTCAAAGACGACAGGCGCAATGTCGGCAAAATAGCTCATGGTAAGTTCTCCGGGGAAAAGGCCGGCCGCAGCCGGGCGTAAAGATCGCGAAAGCGGTCGCGGCGATGATGCAATGGGCCATCCAGTGCGGCACCGGGCGCGATGCTGTGAGCGACCGGCCCTGGCGGCGGCAAGGGCGCGCCGCCGATGCCTAGGCGCGCCAGCAGGGCGGCTCCCAGCGCCGGGCCGACATCGGCGCCGGCGGCATAGTCGAGCCGACAACCGATCGTACTGGCCAGGATTCGGCCCCACAAATGAGAGCGAGCGCCGCCACCTATGACCCGCAGCACATCGATCCGCGTGCCGGTTGCGCGCAATGAGTCGGCACCATCGGCGAGCGCGAAGGCGACACCTTCCAGAATAGCGCGCATGATCTGATCGGGGCCATGATCATGGGTCAGTCCGAACAGGACGCCGCGCGCCCGGGGGTTGTTGTGCGGGGTGCGTTCGCCAGAAAGATAAGGCAGGAAAAGCGGCACATCGGTCGGTTCCGGTCCGGTTTCGAGGGGCGCCAGCGCGGTAGCCGCGTCACGCTGCCCAGTCAGGTGCGCACCCCATTCGAGGCAAGCCGCCGCAGAAAGGATGACAGCCATTTGATGCCAGCGGCCGGGCAAGGCGTGGCAGAAGCTGTGGACGGCGCGGTCAGGGGCGGGCGCAAAACCATCCGACACAGCAAAGATAACGCCCGAGGTGCCCAGGCTGAGAAAAGCCTCGCCTGGGTTCACGACGCCGGCACCGATGGCCCCTGCGGCATTGTCTCCACCGCCGGCGACAACCGGCACTCGCGCCAGGCCCAACATTGTCGCCGCGGCGGAGGTCAGTCTCCCGGTCACGTCATTGCCTTCATAGAGGCGTGGCATGGCGCGTTCATCCAGTCCTGATGCTGCCAGCAAGGCGTCGGACCAGCACCTGTTGCCGACATCGAGCCATAATGTCCCGGCACTGTCGGACATGTCGCTGGCATGGTCGCCGGTCAGCCGCAGCCGTATATAGTCTTTGGGCAAAAGCACATGTGCGATCCGGGCGAAGACCGCCGGCTCATGCGCCGCCACCCACAGCAGCTTCGGGGCCGTGAATCCCGGCATGGCGATGTTGCCGGTGATGGCGGGACTGTTCGGCGCGCGCGCTTCGAACACGGCGCATTCGGCTGCCGCACGGCCGTCGTTCCACAAGATCGCCGGCCGCAACACCGTGTCGGCGCTGTCAAGCAGCACGGCACCGTGCATCTGGCCGGCGAGACCGATGCCGCGGACAGCAGAGCGCAGCGGCATCGGCAGGGCATTGACGGCACTGATGACCATTTGCCACCAGTCTTCCGGGTTCTGCTCGGACCAGAGAGGTTTGGGCCGCGACACCCGTAGTGGCGCGCTCGCCTGGGCTTGCAAGATCCCAGCGTCGTCGACAATTATCGCCTTGACTGCCGAAGTGCCGATATCGAGGCCAAGATACATCAGGCCTCGACCGTAATGGCATAGCGCACTTCGCCGGCGAGTGTTTCGCCCGCGGCGAGCCAGTGCAGGCCGGTCACTGTCGGCGGTTCGTCGCGATTGATGGCATCTGTCATGTGGCTGACGGGTTCGACGCAGAAGTGATCGGCGCCGGCCGGCACGTAGACGACGGTGAAAGACAAACGATCCGATGGCGTAATCTCAAGCGCCAATCCCCTGTCGGGCCAATCAACGGTCATGCTGCCGCTGCGGCCGGTGTAGACCGTATCGACGATGCGGGTGCCGACGGGCTGGCCACGCCACCAATCGACGGGTTCGGCTCGGGTTTCGAGCCGCAGCGGCAGCCCGTCCGCTGCCGTTTGCCATTCGCCGGCATGGCGTGAACGGAACAGCGTTCGGGCATTGCGCGGCAGCCAAGGGTGAAGTCCAATGCCGGCCGGCATGCGGTTGCCCGCAAGATTTGAAAGGGCAATCCGGTGGGTCAGCCCGCGCGGATCGAGCGTCAGCCATTGTTCGCCGCGCCACGCCCAGGGCCAGGCACCTGCAGGCACATCAAGGCGAAGGTGGCAGGCGGTTGGCGTGGCCGTGACCAGCGTCCAAGGCATTTGCCAGGCCTGACCGTGCAGCGCATGCGGATGGTCAGCGTATGCCGGATGGTTGGGGGGCAACATCACTTCGCGGCCATCGGCGGTGAACCGGCCACAGGCAATCCGGTTGGAAAAGGGCAGCAACGGGAAGCAGGCCAGACCGAGCGGTGACGGGTCGGTGGCGCGCGACGCAAAAATCCCGCAGCCGCTGCAATCAAATGCCGTGATACCACCGCCGCGCGAGGGAGCGATTGCGACAGTAAGGTCCCCGGACACAAGCTGAATATCTGGCGCGGGTTCGGCCATTTCTAAAGTTGAATGCGCGCTTCGAGATGGAGCGCGCGCGACGAGCTTCCCACGCTGATCCGATATGAGCCGGGCTCCAGCGCCCATGTATGGGTCGCCGGATCGCGGTAGCGCAGCGATTCAACCGGGATGCGCATTTCGACAATTCGGGTTTCTCCCGGCGCCAGATCGATCCGGTCGAACGCTTTGAGGCTGTTTTGGGGACGTGGCGCGACGCCGCCCGGATAACCCACGTAACATTGCACGACCTCGCAGCCGTGCGCCTGGCCGATATTGCTGATGGCGACGCTGACCAGAATTTCATCGCCCATAAGGCGGGCGCTCAGCGCACGATATCCGAACTGCGTATAGGACAGGCCGTGCCCAAAGGCATATCGCGGTTCGCATTGCTGGGCATCGAAGAGCGCATATCCATGCAGATAGTCATATGTGATGGCATCAGCGTCGCGATCGAAGGCCGGATATTCCGAAGCGTCACTAGCAACCGTAAAGGGCAGGCGGCCGGACGGTGCAGCATCGCCGAAAAGCAGGCGCGCCAGTGCCGTGCCGCCTTCCATCCCGGCATAAAAGCTTTGCAAAATCGCACAGGCTTTGTCGCGCCAGTCTTCGACAAGCACTGCCGAGCCGGCCATGATGACGACGATGACGGGTTTGCCCGAACCAGCGGCCGCTTTGATCAGTGCCACCTGCGCTGACGGCAATGCCAGCGACAGACGATCGCCGCCGATGCTGATCGGACGGGGCTGCCGCGCCTTCTTGACGCCATCAGGTACATGAGCGGCGTTATCCTGGCCAAGTGCGATATCGCCAGGGATGAACTCGCCTTCGTCGTCAGCCGTGTAGCCGACGACGACAACAACCGCGTCCGCGGCAAGTGCGGCGCTGGCAGCGCCGTCAAGATCGCTTTCATCGCCGATCAGAATCGCATCGGCGCCAAGCATCTGACGCAATCCGGTGAGCGGCGTGACAACATGCGGCGGGCGGACCCGGCTTGAGCCGTTGTCGCCAGTGTTTTCGATGGCGGCCAATCGGCCAAGGACGGCCAGTTTGCCAATACGCGACCGGTCGAGTGGCAAAACGCCCCGGTTTTCGAGAAGGACGGCCGATTTTTCGGCTGCTTCGCGGGCAAGCGCTACATGGTCAGGGCATGCCACCAGTGCTAGCGGATAGTCTGCCAGCGGATCTTCGGCACAGGCAAAGCGATAGATCACCGACAGGATGCGCCGGCAAGCCTGGTCGATGACCTGGGGTTCGATGACCCCGGCCTCGACCGCAGCGATCAGCTTTTCGCCAAATATCAGCGGTTCGGGGTTTTCGACATCGAGGCCGGCGGCGGCACCATAAGGCTTGTAGACACCCATCACCCAGTCCGAATGGACAAAGCCGTCAAAGCCCCATTCGCCGCGAAGAATGTCGGTCAGCAGGTGCCGGTGCTGCCCGCAATACTCGCCGTTCATTTTGTTGTAGGCGCTCATCACCGTTGCGACGCCGGCATCGAGTGCGCGCTTGAAATGGGGCAGATAGACTTCATGCAGGGTGCGCTCGTCGATCGTGACATCAACCTTGAAGCGGGCGTTCTCCATCGAATTCAGCGCGAAATGCTTTACCGTGGCGACGACATTGTGCGCCTGGATGCCGGTGCCGAGCGCCGCGCCCATCTCGCCGAGCAGATGCTGGTCCTCGCCATAGGTTTCCTGCGCCCGACCCCAGGCCGGATGGCGGAGCAGGTTGATGCAGACGGCGCCCGACAGCGTTGCCCCTTGCGCGCGCGCCTCGATGCCCATCACTTCGCCGATACGGCGTTCGAGATCGACATCGAAGCTGGCGCCGCGTGCCATCGAACAGGGAAAGCAGGTCGATTTGCCGCGGGCGACCCCGCGAGGGCCATCACTAAAGTATAGCGCCGGCACGCCAAGGCGTTCGATACCGCCGCCGGCGCGATAGGCATCGGCACCCCAGACACCGCCGCTGGCGCCATATTGGGCAAAAAATCCTTTGCCCGACATCATGCCGACCTTTTCAGCGAGGGTTGCAGCGCCAAGGATCGCGTTGATCGCCGCGGCGATCTCGGGCGTCGTCATGCCTTTGCGTGGTGCAAAATCTGCCATTTCAGCGCCCTTCCAGACTGAGCAGTGATTCAAGATCAAGCGAAAGCGGC
>JANYCM010000179.1 GCA_025360285.1 Sphingomonadales bacterium | reverse complement strand
CACATTATCGGCGTTGGGGATATCGCCGAGAATCCACGCGCCTCCGTCGCCGGCCAGTTCGGACTTGCCGGTCTGGGGGTCGATCAGAACAACATGACAATCCGGTTGCCAGCGCTGCAATGCATCGGCGTCCAGGTGCGGCGGCGGCGCCAGGGCAGCGCCAAGCCGCCAGCCTTCCTGGGTCCGCATCGCGGCAAAGGGCGCGAGGGCGTAGCAATCTTCCGTCCGCAGCAACCGCGCCAGCGCATCCCGCTGCAACTCGGGGACATTGGTCGAAGCCTTGAGCCAGGCGGCGGCGGCGGCGCTCATGCGGCGGCACCCGACGGATTGTTGTCCGTCTTCGAAAGATCAAGGACCGACAGCCCGCTAGAACCGCAAAGAGCGGCGGCATAGCTCAGGGCGTCCGTGTGCCGAATGAAGCCGCAGGTCTTGCCCAACCAGCAAGGGGGAAGGCCGGCGCGCAAGCGCTCCATGGTGCCGACCAAAAAGCGGTCGCTGCTTTGCCGATGCTGGATCACGACCGCGCGCTTCAATGTCCGGAGGGGCATCCGGTGAAAGTTGCCCGTCATGCTGGCCACCGGGGGTGCAGAGTGCCGGCAATACGGCGACGGCCGGTGACGCTGGCCAAGAAAGCGGCGGCTATCGGGCCGATCGGCCAGACTTCACCGCGTCGCCACACTGTGCTATCGGCATTATCGTTGCTATGGTTATCCAGACCGAAGTGATAAATTGGGGCTGCGACCTGTGCGGACGGGTCGTGGCCCCTGCCGTTTAGGGACGGCGCCCTTGCCAGCCTCACTGGTGACCAGCCTCCCGGGCGCCAATGGCGACGAAGGCTTCGAGATCGGCGCGTAGATAGAAAATGCGCGAACCTACGCGGATTGGTTTCAAGTGCTTTCCCAATCTTGACCACTCTGCGAGCGTCTTTGACTTAACGCCGATGTAGGTAGCGGCGTCGGCCCGCGTCAGCCGGCCATCAGGCGTTGAGCGAACCGACGAAATTTCGACGGCGACTGCTTTCGGTAACATCATCAATCTCCTACATAAAAGGTAACGTGTCCTTTTCCTTTGCCACAGAATACCGCGCATTGCAATAGCTGACGGAAAAGGCTACGTGTCCTTTATGATGCCTTCAGCCCCTTTGCCGCCGACCTTCAGCTTCAAGCAAGTTGAGGCGGCATTGGCATCGGTTCTCGATGTTGCCGATGAGAAGCGCGCAACGTTCGCGTCGAGATTGTCTCAATTGCAAAAGCTTGGCTTGCCTTGGGACGCGAATTCAGGGCGCGGCGTGAAGGTGGCCTATTCGCTGCGCCAAATAGCCGAAATGCTGTTCTATTTTGACCTTCTGGACGCGGGAGTGTCGCCGAACATCATCGTTACCCATTTTCGGGATTCGCCCGTTTTCCGAGGCTCAAAGGCTTGGCGCGAAACCGTTTTAGCGAGCGCGAAGCCGCAAAGCGGGTTGTGGATGACGCTGACCATCAATGCCCTTGCTTATTTGCGCGACTCCGACGCCGCTCGCGTCGGACCTTCGCTGCGGGAACAAATCTGGACGCTTTCGATAACGGATAGCGCTCCGCTCAACCCTGTCGCCACGGCCACGGCTCGACCGATGATTGTTATAAATCTTGCGGCGCGAGTTCGAGTTCTTTTGCGGGCATGCAACGTCGACCCGTCGACGCTGGCAACCGAGGATTAACCAATGGCCCGGACGTTCGCCCGCCTCACTCGCCCCGCTATCCGCGCGCTGGCGATCGGTGGCCGGATAACCGAGCACGGCATCATTGCCGAGCGCCTAAAAAACGGCGATGTTCGCTATGCGGTCGATATCGTGTGTGATGGCCAGCGCATCCATCGCGTCGTTGGTCGAGAATCCGATGGCGTCACCCGTGCCCAGGCAGAGACTTTAATCGAGCAAGCTCGCACCGATGCTCGAGCCGGCCGCCTCAACTTGCCCAAGGGTCGCAAGGTCGCGTCGTCGTTCAACGAGGCGGCTGTTTCCTATGTTGATCGACTGCGGAAGAGCGGTGGAAAGAACATCGCCCGCAAGCAAAGCCAGCTCGAAATGCATCTGCGGCCGCACTTCGGCTCGACCCGGATCGACAAGGTCACTGACTTCGCCGTCAAGGGCTACAGGAAGGCCCGCCGTGACGCCAAGGCAGCCGATGCCACCATCAACCGCGAGTTGGCCACGCTTAGCCACATGCTGCGCTCAGCGGCCCGGTGGGGGTGGATCAGGCGCGATGACGTGCCGACGATCGAAAAGGCGCGCGAAGGTCAAGGCCGCATTGTTTCGCTCAGCGCCAAGCAATGCGGCGCGCTCTTGTCGGCCGCCGTCGCAGACGAGGACACCGACCTTTGGATTTTCGTTGCGATCGGGCTTGGCACTGGCATGCGCCATAGCGAAATGCTGGCGATTGAATGGGCGCATATCGACTTCGCCCGGCGCCGCATATTTGTACCGCTGGCGAAGGCAGGCAGTCGCGACCAGCCTATTCCGGCCGATCTAACAGACAGGCTTGCAGCCGAGCACCAGCAGCGCGACGATGCTGAGAAATTCGTTTTTCCGGCTCGGGGTCGTGCGACCAAGACTGGGCATCGGACCTGCTTTGCAGTCAGCTTCCGTCGTGCAGCTGTTGCGGCTGGTCTCGATGATAAGACGATCACTCCGCACGTCATGCGCCATACCGCCGTCACGCGCCTGGTGAGGGCCGGCGCCGACATTCCAACCATTATGAAGATCAGCGGCCATAAAACGGTGGCGATGGTGCTGCGCTATACGCATGTCGATTCTGTCCATATCGACGCCGCCGCCAGCGCCCTTGAAATGGATTTTCCATGCACGACTCACCCAGAAGTCACCATGCCCCAAAAAGAGGCGAGTGAAAAAGCAGCCTAAGATACTGAAAAATATGGTGCCCGGGGGCGGATTTGAACCACCGACACGGGGATTTTCAATCCCCTGCTCTACCCCTGAGCTACCCGGGCCCATGATGCGCCCGGCGGGGTTAGCCGGGGCGG
>JANYCM010000220.1 GCA_025360285.1 Sphingomonadales bacterium | reverse complement strand
GGGGGCCGGTGAGGGAGGTAACCGTGGCGCTGCGCACCGGTGCCAGATCGGCGGGCAGGATCAGCGATTCAAAACCACCCCAGCTGAAACCAATGCCGAAATGCGCCAGCCCATCGATCAAAGCCGCGGTGTCGGCGCGGCCGCCGCGTTTAAGCACCATCGAGAATAGCGCTGTCGCACCGCTGAAATCACGTTTCCACAGGGCATGGCCGGGGTTCGATGGCAATGCCGGATGCAGCACTCGATCGACAGCAGGGTGTGCCGCCAGCCAATGGGCGATGGCGAGCGCGCTGGTTTCCTGATGGTCAAGCCGGACAGCCAACGTACGCAGCCCACGCAGCGCCAGTGCCGCATCATCGGCCGAAATCGTCTGGCCAAGCCGATAGGTGGCGGCCTTCAGGCGCGGCCACAGGGCGGCATTGGCGGTGGCGGCACCGAGCATCAAGTCACTGTGGCCGCCGACATATTTGCTCAATGATTGCAGGCTGATATCGCAACCAAGCGCCAGCGGTTGCAGGCGCAGCGAGGTTGCCCAGGTATTGTCGATCAGGGTGACAATACTGCGGCTCCGGGCGGCGGCGGCAATCGCCGGCACGTCCTGGATTTCAAAACTCAGTGACCCTGGCGATTCGAGTAGGACGGCGCTGGTGTTGGGCTGGAAGAGATCGGCGATCCCAGCGCCAATCAGTGGATCGAAATAGCGGGCCGTAATGCCCATGCGGCGCAGCAGCTGATCGGCGAACAGCCGGGTCGGTTCATAGGCGCTGTCGGTGATCAGGACATCGTCGCCGGTTTTCACAACAGCGAGCAGCGCCGTGGTGATGGCGGCGACGCCTGAAGGGAACAGCTTGGTCCCAGCCGCGCCAGCTTCTAGCCCAGACAGGGCATCCTCCAGCGCCCAGATTGTCGGTGTGCCGCGCCGGCCATAGTACAGTCCGGCGTCTGGCGCGGCGATCGCAGCATCAAGATCAGCGAGCGTATCGAACAATATGGTCGAGGCGCGCCACACCGGCGGATTGACGATGCCATCGGCATATAGCCGGTCACGGCCGGCATGCACGAGGCGCGTGCTCGCGGCCTGGTCAGCGACATCGGGCAGGGGTGGGCGGGGGCGACGGCTCATGGGGTTCGCCTAACCCGTTGGCGCAGCGGGCGCCAGCCTGTCAGGCGCCGGTAACGACCGGGTTGGTCGGGCTGGCACCCCATTCGCTCCAGCTGCCATCATAGATCGCTATGCCGGGATGACCGAGCAGAGCGGCGGCATAGGCGAGCACGGCGGCGGTGACGCCGGACCCACAGGTGGCAATTACCGGCTTGGTCAGATCGATGCCGGCATCGGTGAATTCGGCCGCCAGCGCCTCACGCGATTTGAATGTGCCATCTTCATTGAACATCCGATCATAGGGCAGGCTCTTTGAACCCGGCATATGGCCACCGCGCAGACCGGCGCGGGGTTCCGGATCGGTGCCCGCAAAGCGCCCGGCGGAGCGGGCATCGACGATTTGTTCGGCGCGGCTGCGCAGGTTTTCGGTCATCTGCTTCTGGTCGCGGACCAGGCTCTTGTCGGCCCAGACGGTGAAGTGGCGATGGCGGACGATCGGCTTGCCGCTTTCAACGCCTCGGCCTTCCGCCTGCCATTTGGCGAAGCCGCCATCGAGGATTGCGACTTCATGGGCGCCGAACAATGTCAGCATCCACCAGACGCGCGCCGCTGATTTCAAAGGAGAATTATCGTAAACCACGATGCGGCTGCCATCGCCAAGGCCCAATGCCTGCATGCGGCTGGCGAATTTTTCGGGTGGCGGCAGCATGTGCGGCAGCGGCGAGGTCAAGTCGGAAACCTCGTCGATATCGAAGAATACGGCGCCGGGTATATGGGCCGCTTCGAATTCGGCACGGGCGTTACGGCCGTGCGGGGCAAGGAACATCGTCGCATCGATAACCCTGAGGTCGGTCTTGCCGAGTTCGGCGGCCAACCATTCGGTCGTTACCAACAGGTCCATCACTCACTCCCGTTTTTCGTTGGGGGTGACATAGGGCGGGCGAGGCGTCATGTCATCAGGGGAGATGGGTTAAAGGACACGGGCGCTTCACATGGTTGACACAATGCATCTGGGCAAGGCTTCGGGGCTGCCGGCATCGCCCGAACTGGCGGTGCTGGATTTTCCGGTAAATCCAAGGCCTTCCACCGATTATCTGGTCCGTTTTGCGGTGCCGGAATTCACCTCGCTGTGTCCCGTCACCGGCCAGCCAGATTTTGCCCATCTGGTCATCGATTATGCCCCGGCGGCCACCATAATCGAGTCCAAGTCCTTGAAATTATGGCTCGGCAGTTTTCGCAATCACGCCGGTTTTCACGAGGATGTGACGGTCGGCATCGGGCAGCGGCTGGTCACCGAAATGGCGCCGAAATGGTTGCGCATCGGCGGCTATTGGTATCCCAGGGGGGGCATCCCGATCGATGTTTTCTGGCAATCGGGGGAGATTCCGGGTGGTTTATGGGTGCCGGACCAGGGCGTGGCCGGTTATCGTGGGCGTGGTTGACGGTTGTGGACGGGGAATTCGGGATGGTGCGCCGGTTGTCAGCGGTTGTTGTAGGATTTCTGGCCGGACTTTTGCTCGCCAGCGGCGCGGCGGCGGCCACCCCTGCCGATCAGCAGCTCAAGAAAATCTATGATGCCGAATGGATTTGGCGCCAGGCCGAATTCGCCGAAATCACCGAAGGCCAGCGCAGCCGCGCCGGCGATCATTTCCCCGGCGTCGCCCCGGCCGATTGGCAACGCCGCCGCGCCTATTGGTCCGGGGTCATCGCCGCCATCGATGCCATTCCCGTCGCCGACCTGTCACCGGAGGAACGCCTTAACGCCGCGGTGCTGCGCGAATCGCTGCGCGCCAATGTCGCTAATATCGGCTGGCGCACCTATGAGGCGCCGCTGAACAGTGATTCCTATTTCTGGGGCGAGGTGAAGCCCTATGCGGCGCTGGAAAATGCCGCCGACTATCGCCGCTACATCGGCCGGCTGCGCGACGTGCCGCGCTGGTTCGACGCCAATATCGCCAATATGCGCGCCGGGCTGAAACGCGGCTTTACCCCACCGCGCGTCACCCTGAATGGCCGTGACGCGACCATTGCCGCCTATATCGTGACCGGCCCGGCCAATCCGCTGAACGACCCCTTCAAGACCATGCCCGATTCGATCCCGGCGGCCGATCAGGCGGCGCTACGCGCCGAGGCCGCGGCCGTGATCGATGGCCAGGTGGTGCCGGCCTATCAGAAGCTGCTGGCCTTCATGCGGACAGACTATCTCCCCCACACCCGCACGACGATCGCCGCCGCCGACCTGCCCGATGGCAAGGCCTTTTATCAGGACCAGATCCGCGAATATGCCACGCTCGACCTGACACCCGCGGCGATCCACGAAATTGGCCTCAAGGAAGTCGCGCGCATCGATGCCGACATGCGGGCGACCATCGCGCAGACCGGCTTCAAGGGCAGCTTTGCCGATTTCCTGCAATTCCTGCGCAGCGACCCGCAATTCTATGCGAAGACGCCGCGCGAACTCCTTGGTTTTTCAGCCTATGTCGCCAAGCGCATGGACGGCAAGTTGAAGGAGGTCTTCACCGTCCTGCCGCGCTATCGCTTCACCATCATGCCGGTGCCGGATGCCATCGCGCCGGTCTATACCTCGGGCCGCGGCGGGCTCCAGGCGTGCCTGATGAACACCTATGACCTGAAATCCCGGCCGCTGTATAACTTGACCGCGCTCACCCTGCACGAATGCGTCCCCGGCCACAGCAACCAGGCAGCGCTGGCGCTGGAGGCGCCGGGTCGCCCGGCCTTCCGCCGCGAGACCTATTTCTCGGGCTATGGCGAGGGCTGGGGGCTGTACAGCGAATGGCTCGGCACCAAACTCGGCATGTATGAAACCCCCTATGAGGAATTCGGTCGCGAAACCTTTGAAATGTGGCGCGCCTGCCGCCTGGTCATCGATACCGGCATCCACAGCATGGGCTGGAGCCGGCAGCAGGCGATCGACTATCTCGCCAGCCATACAGCACTGGCCCGGCTGGACATCGAGATCGAGGTTGATCGCTACATCAGCTGGCCGGGGCAATCGGTCGCCTACAAACTCGGCGAAATGAAAATCCGTGAACTGCGCGCCCGCGCCCAGGCCGAACTGGGCACGCGGTTCGACCAGCGGCCCTTCCATGACAGGCTGTTGGCAATGGGGTCGGTGCCGCTGCCGGTGATGGAATCGGAAATGCTGGCGTGGATTGCAACTGAGAAGGCCAAGCCGGCGAAGTGATTATCGTCCTCGGGCACTTCCGGCCTGTGCCGGGCTGACTGGTTTGCACAAACCGGGGTTGTGAGTTCATATTGCCCAGGGCGGGGTCACTTGGCAGCGATATGTCTTTTGGCGCCTGGCGACGTTCGGAACGAAAAGACCTTGGGGTTGCGATACACCGCATCGCGCTCACCTAACCCTTTGCCAGACAACAAATTCAGCATCGTTAAGCGCCTAGCCATTCATGCGTTCACATTCTATCGTTTGACGTAATGACTGACCTGGTCGGACGGGGGCAAATGCCAGATGCGCTTTATGACACGCCTGTCGATTGCGCGATTCGCTGCGCTGGTGGCGATATTCTTTCTGGGCACTTTGACCGCAGCCCAGCAACCCGCTCCAGCACCTCCGGGCACCTCTCAGGGCACCATAGTTTCAGAACCAAGAAATGAATGCTTCGCCGTAAAGTCGGGAAGTATAAATCAAGTTTGTGGCACATGGAGGATTCATTGGAAGCTATGGTCTTTGATGGGGGAACCAGTCGGTAACTATCATCTCAGTTGGCAAATACAGTGGATCAGGATCGGGGGAAAAACCGGCTATTCAAATCTTATTTCGGTCGGGAATCTTCCTGCCCCGATCAAGCGGGCAGCGGCAAAGGCCGAGCTTTATATTGATGCTGCCAGCACCATAAGTAGCGTGGCAGGCGCAGGCGCACTACATCCCTTCAATACGGGCGTAGCCGTGCAATCAGGTGGTGAGGCATCATATAACGTGCCTGGAAGTCCTGATTGGGGCAAGGTCTTCATCAGTTCCTTTGGCACCTCACCATGCAACGCCGCACAAATTCAGTATATGTCAGCGGAGCAGGCGAAAAGCCTTTGGAAAAAAGGCATTAACCTTTCACAGTCTGTTATCTGGCTGTGCCCACAATCCGGTGTAGGCAATCTTGAAGCGTTAAACACTGCCATTGCTGACGATTGTGAACAGAACAAGGGCGCGAGTTTTCAATTTTGCAAAGTTTTTTGCGAACAAAACCATGGCTTGAGCTATGATTTTTGCAAACCTCATAAGGTCGAGAATGACGCGGCAGAAACGAAAGGGATCGACGACGCGTTCGCCAGCTTGGAAGGTCGGGCGCCCGCTCCCTCCAGCCCGACGGGCACGGCACCGCCCGCCGCAAAATCGGACATCGATACAGCCTTTGCTACCATGGAAGCTGAAAAACGTGCCGAGGCGATCGCAGTAGCCAGGGAGCGTGCGAGACGCGGGGCGCATGAAGCGGTGATCAGGGAATGTACAAGCGAAGTTTCAACTCAAAACGCCTGCCTGGCTAAATCCTGCGGGTCGGAACCGGACGCGCGGATTTGCACGAAGAGTGAGATTATTCCAGGCTCGTGGACGCCGTGTGAGCGTGAGCATGGGTCATGCATTATTTTCCCTAAGTATAGGTGCATCAGCTACAGCGCGAATCCAAAGCTAACCGAGTGGAAGCAATGCACAGCCAATCTCGATAAAGCAATTTGTACGCCTGGCGGTCAGGTCCAGACAATTGATAGCTGCGTCGCCAAACGCGAGCAGTTCACGCCTGCCCCACCATCCCTGTTGGAAAATGCCAAGCGAATGATTCGTGAAAAATCCAAATGTGACCCGACGAAGCAGAAGTGCCCGAATCCGAAATTGAACGGGGGTTCCGGACGGCGGGGATAGTCGGGATAGTTAAGAAAATAGGAATCTTTGTTTTTAGAGAATTTCACTTATTGAGGAAACAAAATGTCTGGAAAAATTTATGCGAAGCTGGGGCTAAAGAAAGCCGCGATAATCATGACCTGTGTGCTGGCATGCGGCATCGCAAACGCCGCCGACTCCCTGGACAGTCTGCCGCCTGACGTGCAGATCGATGTGCTGATGAAAAAAATTACCAACTCTATCAAGGCCGAAGACTACAAATCTGCCCTGCCATCGTTCCGCAAGCTCGTCGGTTTCAACAAGCCGCTGCCCGAAAGCTTTGATTTCTTCTACATTGAGGCACTTGCCAAGACCAACACCGAAGAGACGGACAACGAAGCCGACAAACGCATCAAGCTGTATTTTTCAAGGTGGGGCAAACAAGGGGCGCATTATCAAAAGGTGGTCGAATATTCAGCGGACGTGATGCCCAGAGCCGATGCTGCCCGTATCGCGGCGCACAAAGACTATGACGGCGCCCTGGCCCAGTACGAGCGCGATGTTCAGAGCTGCCCGAGTCTTTTCCGCGACATGGTGGAAGAAGCGCGACGCGACTATAGGCTGGCAGACCAAGCCTGCATACTCAGGAATTCCTTTGAGAGCTTTGGCGGGAATATGTGTGACGCACACGAAGCTTGGAATGACCAGTACGTCAGGTTGGGCGCAACCGCCAAGCGCATACGCGCTCGTGAACGCTTCAAGGAAATCAACTCCACATCGAGCTATCAATGGTGTTCCGGCCGCTACACCAAACCGACGCTACCTGCCGTTTTGAAATAGCCGCATGCCAAATCCGTTCAGAAAGCGGATAGGCCTTGCTCTCACACAAGTGACGCAAAGGCGTCGCTTATCGGCTGCTGAGAAGGCGTTGGCCCAAGTCAGTTGAACGCGATCGGGGCTAAGGCAGCCCGGTAATCTTGTGCGTCTGCAACCCCAGCCGCCAGCGCGGGTGGGCGAGGCACCAGGCGATGGCGGTCTGGGTGTTGGCGACCCGGTCGGGGCCATCCATCGGTTGCAGGAAGAAATGTTCGAAATTTAGGTGTTCGAATCGGTCGGGCATGGCGAGTGGCTGGGGGAAGACCAGCTTCAATTCATTTCCCGATGTGAGGGCCAGGGGTGCCGCGGCCTTGGGGCTGACACAGATCCAGTCGAGGCCGGCGGGTGCCGGCTGTGTGCCATTGGTTTCGACGGCGATGGCAAAGCCCTTGGCGTGGAGCGCGGCGATCAGGGGGGCATCGAGTTGCAACAATGGCTCGCCGCCGGTGCAGACGATCAGGCGGTGGGCACTGGTATCCCCCCAGGTGGCGGCAGCGGCGGCGGCGAGGGCCTCGGCAGTGGCGAACTTGCCGCCGCCTTCGCCATCGGTGCCGACGAAATCCGTGTCGCAAAAGGTGCAGACGGCATCGGCGCGGTCAGCCTCGCGCCCGCTCCACAGGTTGCAGCCGGCAAAGCGCAGGAAGACGGCGCGGCGGCCGGTCTGGGCGCCTTCACCTTGCAGGGTGAGGAAGAGTTCCTTG
>JANYCM010000142.1 GCA_025360285.1 Sphingomonadales bacterium | reverse complement strand
CGTGTTGCCGATCGTCAGGCTGTTGCCGGCGAAGGGTTCGCCGGCGGCGCTGGCGATATGGCGGCGGCCGAACACGGCGGGGTCGATCCAGTCCGTATTGACCAGCACCAGATCGTCGGCCAGCGCCGACACCGCCGTCTTGAGATGCAGTGCGCTGGCCAGCGGCACGCCGATAACGCGATACCCATGCGGTGCCACGGCGTCGGACACCTGCGCTACCGCCGCCGCGTTGCTGCGCAGCGTCAGCCCGATGAAGATGTCCCGGCCCACCACCATGACATCGCCGCCATCGAGCGTGCCCGGCGCGGTGACGGTGAAATGCGGGCGATCAGCCGGCAGATGCGGCGCGATCGCTGCGACCTCGCCCTGGCGTGAAGCCGCCCCCGGCCGCGTGCGGATGACCATTTCGGGCAGGATGACGGCGGTATCTTCCACAAAACAGCAATCGGGATAGTCCGCCAGCGCCGGCAGCACGGTGACAGTCGCCCCGGCGCGCGCCAGCGCGGCGCGATAGGCGGCGTGCTGGGCTTCGGCGCGCGCCATGTCGATCGGCACCCGGTCGATATGGGTCAGTTCGGCGCGGTCGAGCGGCCCCGGCAGGCGGGTGAGGGCGTGGATCACATCAGGGTCCTTCTGAGGCTCTTGCCGCAACGGGGCGGATTTCGACGATGGTGCCCAGTGGCCCTGCGCTCCAGATTTCATCCATTTCAGCGTCAGTGACGGCCACACAGCCGGCCGTCCAATCCCTGAGGCGGTGCCACCTGCCAAGCCAGCCGAGCCCATTGGGCAGCCCGTGGGTCATGATATCGCCACCAAGGTCGATCCCGAGCCGGCGTGCCACCACCGCCTGGTCCAGCGTAGGGTAGCCGATACGCAGCGACTTGTCGAAGTGGCTTTCAGGATGGCGCGCCACGATCCGGTAAATGCCATCGGGCACTCTGCCATCACCCGGTACCGCCTTGGCTCCGAGACGCCACGGCCCAATGATATGCGGTAGACATGCATGGGACGGCCGCGGCGATACAGCGCCATGCTGTGGCTCAGCTTGTCGACAACAATCCTGTCTACCGGCGCCGTGGCAGGCTGTGCCGTCACCCGCACAGATAGTGATGACGCAATCACCAACACCAGCAGGCGGCGTCGCCAGGCCGGGACGATCACGCGCCCAGCGCCGCCTTCAGCCTTTCATTCACCACGCCCGGATTGGCCTTGCCGGCCATCGCCTTCATCGTCTGGCCGACGAAAAAGCCGAACAGCGCTTCCTTGCCGGCCTTGTACTGGGTGACCTTGTCGGCATTGGCGGCGATGATCGCGGCGATGGCGGTGTCGATGGCGCCGGTGTCACTGACCTGCTGCAGGCCGCGCGCCTCGACGATCGCCGCCGGGTCGTCGCCGGTTTCGACCATCACTTCCAGCACCTGCTTGCCGATCGAATTTGAGATTTTCCCGTCTCCGATCAGCGCCAGCAATTCGGCGGCCTGGCGCGGGCTGACCGGGCTGGCTTCGATGCCGGTGCCGGCCTTTTTCAAGGCGCCGAACAATTCCGACGTCACCCAGTTTGCTGCCGCCGTCGCCAGCGCCGGCCCGGTGCCGGCCAGTACTGCCTCGAAATAGCGCGCGGTTTCAACGTCCGCCGTCAGCACGGCGGCGTTGTAGGCCGAAATGCCCAGCGTATCTGTATAGCGCGCCCGCTTGGCCACCGGCAGTTCGGGCAGGCTGGCCAGGCAATCGGCCACATAGGCGTCATCGAATTCCACCGGCAGCAGGTCGGGATCGGGGAAATAGCGGTAATCATGCGCATCTTCCTTTGATCGCATGGAGCGCGTCGTGCCGGTGCCGGGGTCGAACAGCCGGGTTTCCTGCACGATGCTGCCGCCGGCTTCGATGACGCCGACCTGGCGTTTCGCCTCGACTTCGACCGCCTGCATGATGAAGCGCACGCTGTTGACGTTCTTGGTTTCCGTCCGCGTGCCAAAGGGTTCGCCGGCCTTGCGCACCGAGACGTTGACGTCGGCGCGCATCGATCCTTCGTCCATATTGCCGTCGCAACTGCCGACATAACGCAGCAACTGGCGCAGCGCCGCCACATATGCCCCCGCCTCGGCGGGGCTGCGGATGTCGGGCTTCGACACGATTTCCATGAGCGCGCAGCCCGAACGGTTGAGATCGACATAGGACATGGTGGGGTGCAGATCATGCACCGATTTGCCGGCGTCCTGTTCGAGATGGATGCGTTCGATGCCGACAACGCTTTTCGCGCCGTCCTCGGTTTCGATGGCGAGTT
>JANYCM010000110.1 GCA_025360285.1 Sphingomonadales bacterium | reverse complement strand
CATGTGAAGATTACCCGCGCGCTGCTGTCGGTCAGCGACAAGACCGGGCTGGAAGCGCTGGCCGCCGCGCTCGTCCGCCACGGGGTTGAGCTGGTCTCCACCGGCGGCACGGCAGCGGCACTGCGCAGGTTCGGCCATGATGTGCGCGACGTGGCCGAATTGACCGGCAGCCCGGAAATGATGGACGGGCGAGTCAAAACGCTACATCCGCGCGTTCATGGCGGGCTGCTGGCGCTGCGTGATAACGCCGATCATCTGGCGGCGATGGCGGCCCATGGTATCGTGCCGATCGACCTGGCCGTCATCAATCTTTACCCTTTTGCCGCCACGGTGGCGAAGGGCGCGCCGCGCGAGGACATCATCGAGAATATCGATATTGGCGGCCCGGCGATGGTGCGATCGGCGGCCAAGAACCACGGCGATGTCGCCATCCTGACCGATCCCGGCCAATATGCCGATCTGATCGCAGCGCTGGATGCCCATGCCGGGGCGACGGACCTCGCGCTGCGCCGCCGGCTCGCCGCTGCCGCTTTTGCGCACACAGCGGCTTATGATGCGGCGGTGGCGGGCTGGTTCGCCGCTTCCGACCAGAAGGACATGTTCCCGCCGCTGCGGGTGAAGGCGACGCGGCTGTCCACGATGCTGCGCTATGGCGAGAACCCGCACCAGTTGGCGGCATTGTATCTGCCCGATGGTCCGGCGGCGCGCGGCATCGGCCAGGCCGTGCAGTTGCAGGGCAAGGAATTGAGTTACAATAACTACAATGACGCCGATGCGGCGCTGGAGCTGGTCAGCGAATTCCGTGACGGGCCGCCGACGGTGGTGATCGTCAAGCACGCCAATCCGTGCGGTGTGGCCAGTGCCGCCACGGTAATCGAGGCCTATATGGCCGCACTGGCCTGTGATCCGGTGTCGGCCTTTGGCGGAATCATCGCCGTTAATCGGCCGCTCGACGGGCCTACGGCGACGGCGATCAGCGCGATTTTTACCGAAGTGGTCGTCGCGCCCGATGCCGATGCCGAGGCACGGGCGATCTTTGCCAGGAAAAAGAACCTGCGCCTGCTGCTGACCGGCGGCCTGCCCGATCCGGCGCGGGTTGGTCTCCAGACCAAAATCATTGCCGGCGGGGTGCTGGTCCAGCAGCGTGATAACGGCCTGGTGACGCGCGACACGGTGCAAGTGGTGACAAAACGCGCCCCGACGGAGGCAGAACTGAATGACCTGATGTTCGCCTGGACGGTGGCCAAGCACGTCAAATCCAACGCCATTGTCTATGCGCTGGATGGCAGCACGGCGGGCATTGGCGCGGGGCAGATGAACCGGCTCGATTCGTCGCGGATCGCCGCTCAAAAGGCCCGGGATGCCGCAGCGGCGGCGGGTTGGCCGCAACCGCGCACCATCGGCAGCGCCGTGGCGTCCGACGCCTTCTTCCCCTTTGCCGACGGCTTGATCGCCGCCGCCGAAGCCGGCGCCACCGCCATTATCCAGCCTGGCGGATCGATCCGCGACGCCGATGTCATCGCCGCTGCCGATGAACGCGGGCTGGCCATGGTGTTCACCGGGATGCGGCATTTCCGGCATTAAACCCCAAGACGCGCCGCCTGCGACCATCTGACACGTGAAGTTGTTTGCCCTGGTCGGGCATAGCACCGACAAGTACTATGAATCGTTCGTCAGATTGTTGATTTAAAAGGGATTGTCATGGCTGGGTCGCTGATCATCACCGGGTTGATGGGGTTTTTTTCGGTCACGACCGTCGCCATCATCGCTTATCCGATCGTGCGCCTGACCCCGTCATGGCTGGAAGGTCGTCTAAACCGCCAGATCGCCTTTCACCGGCAGGCCGCCACGGCATTGGAACAGGCAGTGATGCAGGCGGCCGGTGATGCGGCGCAGCAGGCGCGCCTCGCCGCACAGCTGGCCTTTCACCGCGCCGCGCTGAAGGATCTGGCGCCGGATGCGGCGGCACCGACGACTTTCAACGAATTGACCGCCGCCGCCTGATTCGACGCCGCCTGATTCTAGCATCAGGCTGGACAGGGTCGCGCCAGCCATGCAGGCTGGCGGCATGACCTGCTTTGATTTTCCCGCTGCCATTGCTGCCCATGCGGCGGCGCGCCCCGACCATGTTGCCGTCATTGCCGGCAGCCAAAGCCTTGATTACGCAGGGTTTGCGGCGCGGGCCGAGGCAGTGGCGGCAACGCTGGCCAAGCTGGGCACCGCGCCCGGCGATGCGGTGGCGATCATTGCGGCATCGTCGGTCGATTATGCCGTGATGTGGGCGGCGATCCTGCGGCTGCGCGCCACCGTCGCGCCGCTGGCGCCGTCATCGACGCCGGACCAGATCGCCGCGATGGTGGCCGATTCCGGCGCCCGGCTGGTGTTTGTCGATGCCGCCAACCGCGCCGCCTTCGCGCCGGTGCTGACCGGCCAGATGCTGGTCGATCTCGACAATCTCGACGCCTGGATTGATCCGACAGCTGAATTACCGCCGCTAGCGCCGCTCGATCCGCAATCGGCGTTCAACATCATCTATTCCAGCGGCACGACCGGCACGCCCAAGGGCATTGTCCAGTCGGCGGCGATGCGATCGCTCCATATTACCGGCGGCAAAGCGCTGGGGTATAATGAGGAATCGATCACGCTGCTGTCGACGCCGCTGTATTCGAACACTACCCTGGTCAGCTTCGTGCCGACTCTGGCCTGGGGCGGGACGGTGATATTGCAGCCCAAATTCCAGGCGGCCGAATGGCTGCGGCTCGCCGAAGGCCATGCCGCCACCCATACCATGCTGGTGCCGGTACAGTATCGCCGGTTGCTGGCGGAACCGACGTTCGACGATCACCAACTATCGTTCGTGATGAAATTCTGCACATCGGCACCGTTTCCCGCCGAATTGAAGGCGGAAGTGCTGCGCCGCATGCCCGGCGGCCTGATCGAATTCTATGGCATGACCGAGGGCGGCGTCGGCTTCATGCTGGCGGCGCATGTTTTCCCCGACAAATTGCACACCGTCGGCCGGCCCAATGAAGGCCATGCCGTTCGAATCATTGATGAAGACGGCAAGGATGTGCCGCCGGGGACGCCGGGGGAGATCGTCGGCCAGTCACCCGCCACGATGAACGGCTATCGCAACCGGCCGGACCTTACCGACAAAGCCTATTGGACGGCGCCCGATGGGTCGAAATGGCTGCGCACCGGGGACATCGGCCGGATCGACGAGGATGGCTTCCTGACGTTGATGGATCGCGCCAAGGACATGATCATTTCGGGCGGTTTCAACGTCTATCCCAGCGACATCGAAGCGGTGATTTGCGGGCTTTCAGGGGTAAAGGAAGCGGCCGTGGTGGGGGTGGCATCGGATCGCTGGGGGGAAACGCCGGTTGGATTCGTGGTCGCGCCGGGGCAGGATGCGGAGGATCTGCGGAAGCGTGCCAATGCAGCGCTTGGCAAAACGCAAAGACTGGCAGCGCTGGTGCTGGTCGATGAATTGCCGCGCAGTCATATCGGCAAGGTATTAAAGCGCGAGCTGCGCGACGGGTTTGCGGGCAAGGTGGACTGACGATGCCGCCCGGTCTGTCCCGCGCCACATTGATCGGCACCGCGTTGCAACTGGCGATGGTCGTCCTCGGCCATTTGGTGCCGGCGCTGCGTGATCCGGGTTTTGCACTGGGCGGCATGGGCTTTTCGGCGTTGGCAGGCTGGCTTTATGCCCGTAGTGCGGGCGCCGGCTGGGGCGCGAGTCTCGGCGGCGGGGCGGTTGCTGGCGGCGTATGCGCCGTCATTGGCATCGGGGTGTCGGTAGGGCTGGGCGATGTGCCGGTGGGGCTGTTGGGGTTGGGCACCCTGTCTTCGGTGATCACCGGGGTGATCGGCGCGGCAATTGCGCGGGCCTTTCGTAACAAATGATGGCACTGCCAGCGCCATTGCGCTAGTTCGCAGGCGCAACAAGAGGCCCTGCGATGCCGAACAAGCTTTACCCCGATGCCGCAACCGCGCTCGCTGGCGTGGTGTTCGACGGCATGACGATCATGTCGGGCGGTTTCGGCCTGTGCGGCATCCCCGAAAAGCTGATCGCGGCGCTCAAGGACACCGGCACAAAGGACATCACGGCAATTTCGAACAATGCCGGGGTCGATGGCTTTGGCCTTGGCATCCTGCTTGGCACAAGGCAGATTTCAAAGATGATCGCCAGCTATGTCGGCGAGAACAAGGAATTTGAACGGCAATATCTCGCCAGGGAACTCGAACTGGAATTCAATCCGCAGGGCACGCTCGCCGAACGCATCCGCGCCGGCGGGGCGGGCATTCCGGGTTTCTATACGAAAACCGGCGTCGGTACGCTGGTGGCGGAAGGCAAGGAGCACAAGGATTTCGGTGGTGAAACCTATATCATGGAAACCGGGCTGGTCGCCGATGTGGCGCTGGTCAAGGCGTGGAAGGCCGACCCATATGGCAATCTTGTTTACCGAAAGACCGCGCGCAACTTCAACCCGATGATGGCGACCGCCGGCAAGGTAACGATCGCTGAAGTCGAGGAACTGGTCGAAGCCGGCAGCCTTGATCCCGATCACATCCATACGCCGGGCATTTATGTGCAGCGACTGATCGTCGGCCAGGATTATGAAAAGCGGATCGAGCAGCGGACCGTCCGCGTGCGGGAGTCAGTCTGATGGCGTGGAATCGTGACGAACAGGCCGCCCGCGCGGCACGCGAACTCCAGGATGGCTTTTACGTCAACCTGGGTATCGGCATGCCGACGTTGGTCGCCAACCATATCGCGCCGGGTATCGACATCACCCTGCAATCCGAAAACGGCATGCTGGGCATGGGGCCGTTTCCCTATGAGGATGAAATCGACGCCGACCTGATCAACGCCGGCAAGCAGACGATCACCGAATTGCGGCGATCAAGCTATTTCAACAGCGCCGACAGCTTTGCGATGGTCCGCGGCGGGCATATCGACCTGAGCATCCTGGGCGCCATGGAAGTTGCCGAGAACGGCGATCTGGCCAATTGGATGATCCCCGGCAAGATGGTGAAGGGCATGGGCGGCGCCATGGATCTGGTCGCCGGCGTCAAGCGCATCATCGTGCTGATGGAACACAACAGCAAATCCGGCGAGGCGAAGTTCAAGACCGAATGCACCCTGCCACTGACCGGCAAGGGCGTGGTGGATATGGTGATTTCGGACCTGGCTGTACTGGCGCGGCCGGCCAAGGGCGAAGGTTTTCGGCTGGTGGAACTGGCGCCGGGTGTGACGCTGGACGAACTGCGGGCCAAGACCGAAGGCGGGTTTGCGGCTTGAGGCGGGCATGAATCTCGCGGGGAAAATCGCGATCGTCACCGGCGGTGCTTACGGCATCGGCTTTGCAACCGCCGAACGGCTGGCGCGAGAAGGCGCGCATGTCGTTATTGGTGACATCAAAGGCCATGAAGCGGCGGCGGACCGGCTGACCGCGGCGGGGCTTCGTGTTACGGCCACAATGCTTGATGTGAGATCGGATGACAGAGTCGCCGCCGTGGTGGCCGAAACTGTCGCTGCGTTCGGCACGGTCGATATCCTGGTCAACAACGCCGCCATTTGGACCGAGATGGTGCCCGGCCCGTTTGAACAGGGCAATGCTGCTGATTGGCTGCGCCTCTATGATGTCAATGTCATCGGGGTGTTCCGCATGTGCCGGGCGGTATCGGCGATTATGCGGGCGCAGAAATCCGGGCGGATCATCAATCTGGCGTCGGGCACGGCGTTCAAGGGATCGCCCGGCATGTTGCATTATGTCGCCAGCAAGGGCGCGATCATTTCGATGACCAGGTCACTGGCCACCGAATTCGGCGCCGACAATGTGCTGGTCAATGCCGTGTCGCCGGGTTTCACGATGACGGAGAGCGTTGAAGCTGCCGACCATCTCAGATCGGCCTTCGGCGCGGCGGCGCTTGTCACCCGCGCCCTCAAGCGCGAAGCCGTGGCGACCGATATCGCCAATGTCATCTATTTTCTGGCCAGTCCCGATTCGGGATTCGTCACCGGCCAGATCATTGCCGCCGATGGTGGCTCGGTCTTTCATTGAGCGATTGCGTGGCCGGTATCAGGGAAGGCAAGCAGCCGATCTTCAAAGGCGGTACCGGTACAGACGGCAAGAAAGCGCCGGTCAGCGGTCAGCACACGGTCATCCAGGGCTTCGGCCAAGGCGAGGTACATGCAGTCATAGGCCGGGTGAGACAAGGCGATGGCGATTTCGACGGCACGGACTGTAAGCTGTGCCGTTGGCTCGACGTGCAGAAGTAAGGGCAGTTGGCCGACCAGTTTTGGCACTGCGGCGAGTTCACCACGGCGCCACTTTTTCCACAGACCGTTGGCGATTTCGCTGAAGATCAGGTCGGGGGCGATCAGCGCGGTGCCGCGAAGCAGCGCCGCGGCGATATCGCTATCGTCTTCCCTGATCACCCATTTCAAGGCAACGCTCGCATCGACAATCAAAGCGGCATAGCCTGAAGGTTGGCCATCAACGCTCGTCGCGACCTTCGCGGATCAAAATCCATGCCGGTGTCTGTTCAACACCCGGCACTTTCAGGCTTTCGACTTCGGCCTGGATGGCATGTACAATGGCGACCTTTTCCTCCCCGCTCAATTGCGTGCCCCGGGCCAGCGCGTCGCGGGCTTCGGCTTCCATGGATCGGCCGGCGCTGGCGGCGCGGCGTTTCAATGTGTCGATGAGGCTATCATCGACGTTGCGGATGAGAAGCTGACCCATGCATTGATGATAGCAGCTTGCTATCACATTCGCAAACAACTGGGGTCCGGGGCCCAAGGCCCCGGCCGCCGGAGGCCCTTCTCCCCATCTTACCCACAGTTTCGCCCCCAGACTTCTGATGCCCCCACATTGCCGCCGTCACTGCTTTGCGCGACACAGGCCGCATGGCTTCCATCCCCTTGCGAATCGTCGAACCCGTGACCGACAATGCCGCCCTGCCGCAGAATATCGAGGCGGAATCGGCATTGCTCGGCGCGTTGATGATCGACAACCGGCTGGTTGAAGACGTCATGATGATCTTGGGGCCGCAGCATTTTGCCGAACCGCTGCACGGCCGGATTTATGAAGCGGTGCTGCGTCTTGTCAACCGCAAGATGGCGGCGACCCCGGTGACGCTGAAGCCCTTGTTCGAGGCCGATCCAGCGATCATCGAGCTGGGCGGCCCGGCCTATCTGGCGACGATGACCCAGGCCAGCGGCGCCCTGATTGCGGCGCGGGATTTCGCCCAGCAGATTTATGATCTGGCGCTTTTGCGGGAACTGATCCGGGTGGGGCGCGACATGGCGGTCAATGCCGGCGATACCTCCACCGATGTCGAACCGCTGAAGCAGATCGAGGCAGCCGAAATGGCGCTTTATCAGGTCGCCGAATCGGGCGATGTCAGCGGCGGCGTCAAGACCTTTGGCCAGGCGACGCGGGAAGCCATCGACATGGCCGACCGCGCCATGAAATCGGGCGGGCATCTGTCAGGCTATACGACCGGGCTTAACGCGCTGAATGAAAAGATCGGCGGGTTGCACAAATCCGACCTGGTCATCATCGCCGGGCGGCCGGCGATGGGCAAGACGGCGCTGGCGACCAACATCGCCTTTGCCTGTGCGCTGCGCTGGATGCAGGACCAGGCGCGCAACATTCCGGCCGAAAAATCCAGCGGCGCCGCGGTGGCGTTCTTCAGCCTGGAAATGTCATCTGACCAATTGGCGACGCGCGTGCTCGCCGAACAATCCAGCGTCAATTCCGAAGCGCTGCGCATGGGCAAGATCAGCCATGAAGAATTCGGCCGGCTGGCGCGGGCGGCGGGCGATTTGTCCACCCTGCCGCTGTTCATCGATGATACGCCCGCGCTCAGTATCGCCGCGCTGCGCACCAGGGCGCGGCGGTTGAAGCGGCAGCGCGATGTCGGGCTGATCGTGGTGGACTATCTGCAATTGCTGCAAGGTTCGGCACGCAGCAGCAGCGACAACCGCGTGCAGGAAATTTCGGAAATCACCCGGGGGTTGAAGACACTGGCCAAGGAATTGCAGGTGCCGGTGCTGGCGCTGTCGCAGTTGAGCCGTGCCGTCGAAGCGCGTGAGGACAAGCGGCCGCAACTGTCGGACTTGCGCGAATCGGGCACGATCGAACAGGACGCCGATATCGTGCTGTTCGTGTACCGGGAGGAATATTATCACGCGCTGAAACAGCCCGACCCGGAAGATGCCGACAAGCACATGAAATGGAAGGACAAGGCCGAAAAGATCTTTGGCCTAGCCGAAGTCATTGTTGCCAAGCAGCGCCATGGTTCGACGGGATCGGTGCCGCTGACCTTTCACAAATCGACGACGAAATTTGCCGACCGGGCGGTGGGGGATTATATCCCTGAGGAGATCAGGGAATAGGGGCGCCCCGATGAACCCGGACGTTGATGCCTATATCGCCGCCGCAGCGCCGCTGCGGGCGGAACGGCTGGTGGCGCTGCGCGCGCTGATTCACGCTATCGACCCGGATATTGTCGAGGGCATTGACTGGAAGATGCCGGTGTTTCGTCGCGGCGACCGCTGGATCGCGGTGGCGTCGCAGAAATCCTATATTTCGGTGTATCTGCGCTGTGAAGGCGGCGCGGCGGCGGTGGTTGCCACCGATCCGAAGCTGAAGGGCGGCAAGGGCTGCGTCAACATCGCCGATCGCGCCGAAGTGCCTTTGACAGCGCTCGCCCCGGTAATCCGCGAAAGCCTGTACCGAAACGGCTAAAGGGGGTCTGGGGCCTGAGGCCCCAGCCGCCGGAGGCTGTCATTCTTAGATAGAGAAGCTCGACCCGCACCCGCATCCGCTCGCGGCATTCGGATTGCGCACTTCAAACGCCGCAGCGCCGATCTTTTCGACATAATCGACTTCGGCGCCGGCGACAAAGGCCAGGCTATCGGGGTCGATCAACATGGTGATGCCATCGGTTTCGACGGCCAGGTCATCGGCGGCGGCTTCGGCTTCGAGGCCGAACTTGTACTGGAAGCCGGCGCAGCCGCCACCATCGACGGCAAGGCGCAGCTTGAGACCGGGTTTGCCCTGGCGCGCCGCGATGACGGCGATCCGGGCGGCGGCGGCGGGCATCAGGCGGGGGAGGGCTTCCATACGGCCCATGTAAGGCCGGGGGGCCGGCGACGCAACGCCGGCCTGTTTCAGCGATAACCCGGAATCTTCGACATCCGGACGCCCGCCGCCGATGCGACCACGGTATCGTCTTCCAGAACCGGGCCGATTTCGGCGGGCGCGGCATTGTCACCGGCTTCGCTTTGCGCGGCGAGGACATAGGCCGAGGCTTCAAGGAACGGCCGCGGGTTGACGGCGCGGCCATCGACACGGACTTCATAGTGGAGATGGGTGCCGGTGGAGCGGCCAGTCGAACCCATGCGGCCGATCAACTGGCCCTGGCGGACGGTATCACCGGGGTGAACGAGGATCGCCGACAAATGGCCATAGCGCGTGTCGATGCCCTTGCCATGCGCGAGTTCAACTAGATTGCCATAGCCATTGGCGCGGCCGGCCTGGACGACGGTGCCGTTGGCCGAGGCATAGATGGGTTCGCCTTGTGAGCCGGCCATGTCGATGCCGGCGTGCATGGCGGCGCCGCCGTTAAACGGATCATAGCGGACGCCAAAGCTGGACGTGTAGCGATAGTCCTTGACCGGCATATAGGCCGGGATGGCGGCGACCGCCGATTGCAGCGTGGCGAGCTTTTTCCAGCTCAGGAACAGGTCCTTGAAGCGCGGTTCGGCATTGGCGCTGACCGGGATATAGGGGCCGCCAACGCCCTGGGGCGCGCCGTTCCAGTCGCTGGCCTGCGTAAAGCGGGCGGGATCGAGGCCAAGGCGCCGGATCAGCGCCTGGGTGTCGCGCAGCCGTGCTTCCGCGGCGCCGGTGGCCTTGTCGACCAGCGCCAGTTGCTGGCTTTCGATCTGGCGGAAAGGTTCCGACAGCACGGCAGCGGCCTTGGCACGGGCGCTGGGGGCGACGAGCGCCTGCACCATCGCCAGCTGGTCGCCATCGGTCTGCCGTGGCAGCAGATTGGCCAGCGCCTTCATGTCGCGTTTCTTGGTGAGCAGCGCCGCGAGAAAGGCCTGGCGCGCTTCCAGCATGCTGGCGCGGGCCGACACATCACCCTTCAGCGCTGCGGTTTCGGTTTTCATCGCCTGCAGTTGGCTTTGCATCTGCGCCAGTTCGGCCTGTTTGGCGGTAAGGGCAGCGTCCGTCTGGGCAGTGCCCGATAGCATCGATGTGGTGGCCACCCCCAGCCATCCCGCCACCAATATTGCTGACCCGATTGCCATAAGCTGGTGCCACGTCCCCATCCTGATGGTCAGATGACCATTGGCGCGATGCCAGGTGAAATGATGTTCCGGGAGAACCCGCGCGAGACGGATCGTCAGCCTGTCAAAGGCTTCGGTCTGGCTCGACACTGGTGGATTAACCCCCGACAACTGGTACGGTACTAAAACTTTCGATCGTGATGCCGAAGCCCTCCCCGTCATCCCGATGTCGGCAATTGACCAGCCGGCGGCGACCCCGGCAAGGTGGTGGAACCATAGCGGGGCCGAGGCGTTGGTGCGCTGCGGTGAGTTGAGCGCCGCTGCCGGGATATTGGCTTTCGCGGTGCAACTTTCGGCTTTGACGACCGTATCTGTGCCCCGAATCCGCGAATCAGCCGAGCGCTTGTGCGGCGACCAGCACGTCGGGGGCATGGCCGGGCACCTTCACCTTGTGCCAGGCGCGGGCAATTGTTCCGGACGCGTCGATGAGGAAGGTGGCGCGCTCTATCCCCATGTATTTCTTGCCATACATGCTCTTTTCCACCCAGACGCCATAGCTTTCGGTGACGGTGCCGGCATCATCGGCACCCAGGCTGATGGCCAGGCCGTGCTTGGCGCGGAACTTGGCATGGGCGGCGACCGAATCGCGCGACACGCCGACGATCGCGGTGCCGGCAGCGGCGAAGTCAGCCGCCAGCGCCGAAAAATCCTTGCCCTCCGTCGTGCAGCCCGGCGTGTCGTCCTTGGGGTAGAAATACAGGACCAGCTTGCGCCCGGCGAAGCTCCCGAGGCTGATGGTGCCGTCGCTGTCGGTGGCGAGGATGAACTCCGGGGCCTTGTCGCCGGCGGTGGGGGCATTGGTCATCGCGGGGTGCTCCTTGGCTGCGGTCCGATCACGCCATCCCATGCCAGCCGCACCGCCGCCTTGGCCAGCGCCAATTCATCCGCCACGGCGGTGAAATTTGCCGCACCCAGGCCGCGCGCCAGCATCGCCTCGACAGCGGCGGAAAAGCCCCTGGGCACGGCAGCGGCCGGCGCCACCAGGCGTAGCAGCACCAGGAAACGCGTCAGCACATTATGCGCGCTGGCCAATGCGGCTGCCGTCGCTGGTGGCAAGGCGCCCGCTGCCGCAAGGGCGGCGATGGCCAGCGGCAGTTCAGGATGAAACCCGGCCCGTCGCTCAAGTTGCCGAAAATGCACGATGAATTCCAGATCGACCAGGCCGCCAGGGCCAAGCTTCACATCAAACTCACCCTGGCCCGGCTTGGCGCTGGCGATGTCGGTGCGCATGGCGAGCACCTCGCGCCGCAGGGTATCGCGGTCACGCGGCTGGCCGAGCGCCGCGCTGATCGCGGCCGCCACCGCCGGATCGCTGCCGAACACCGGGCGGGCGCGGGTCAGCGCCATATGTTCCCAGCTTTCGGCTTCTTCGGCCTGATACCGCGCAAAGCTGGCCACCGACAGCGCCAGCATGCCCTTGGCCCCCCATGGGCGCAGCCGCGTGTCGATTTCATATAGGCTGCCGGCGGCGGTTGGCACCGACAAGGCGGCGGTGATGCGCGCGGCCAGGCGATTGAAATATAACGACGCCGCCAAGGGGCGCCGGCCATTCGACACGGCTTCATGGCTGCCGCTGAACAGATAGACCAGATCAAGATCAGAGGCATGGGTCAGCGCCCGGCCGCCATAGCGACCCAGCGCCAGCACCTGCACGTCGCCGCCCGGCACCGTCCCATGTTCTCTCGCAAAATCAAGCACTACGGCGGGGATGATCACCGCCAGTGCGGCATCGGCAAGGTCGGCCAGCGAGCGCGCCGCGACCAGCGGATCGGCGCGGCCTTCGATCAGTTGCGCGCCAAGTTGAAAGCGCCGCTCCCCTGTCCAGCGGCGCACCCGGTCGAGCCCTTCCTCCAGAGAAATTCCGCTTCCGACGTAATGGCTTAGCTCGGCCAGCAAGGCCGGTGCCGGGGGCAGCGCGGCAAAGCCATCATGGCCGAGCAGCACGTCGAACAACGCCGGATCACGCGCCAGTGCATCGGCCAGCGCCGGCGCCGTGCCGAGCAGATGACCGAGCAGTTCGACGAGCCGCGGATTGGCCTGCAACAGGGCAAAAAACTGGGCGCCCTGCGGCAGTTGGCTGATGAAACCATCCAGCCGTGCCGCCGCCACCGCCGGGTCGGCCGCCCCGGCAATACCCGCCACAAGCGCCGGCAGCACGGCTTCAAAGCTGAGCCGTGCCGCCTCGCTGCGCAGCGCCCGCAAATTGCCGGCCCGCCAGCGGGCGATCAGGGGCAGGAGAATCACGGCTATTTTGGGGTGTTTGGCCTTGAGCCAGGGGCGCGGATCGGGGCCGAGGCCGGTCGCGGCGGGGGCGGCAGCGGTGATCAGCCGGTCATAGGCGGTCGCAACCGGGGCAACGGCCGTTTTCAGCGCCGATTCGACCGCCGCCCAATCGCGCCGCCCCGCCAGCGCCGCCACCGCCGCGCGATCCGCCGCCAGTTTCGGCACCATGTGCGTCTGTTCATCGCGGCGCATCTGCAACCGGTGTTCCAGGGTGCGCAGCGCCCGGTAACTGCCGGCCAGCGCCACCGCTTCACCGGTATCGATGCGCCCCGCCGCCGCCAGCGCTGCCAGGCCATCGAGCGTCGCCGGCGCCCGCAACGCCAGGTCGCGCCCGCCCCAGATCAACTGGTGAATCTGCGCAAAGAATTCGATCTCGCGAATGCCGCCGCGGCCGCGCTTCAGATCATAGCCGGGCCCCACCGCCTGGCCGTCGAAATGGTCGCGGATGCGCAAGCTGACCGCCTCGATATCGCGCACCGCCGTCCAATCGAGGCTGCGGCGCCAGACGAACGGCGCGATCCGCGTGAGGAAGTCGACGCCCAGCCCGCGGTCCCCGGCGCAGGTGCGCGCCCGGATGAAGGCAACGCGTTCCCAGGTCATCGCCTCCGACTGGTAATAATGTTCGGCCGCCGCGACGGACAGGCTCATGGGGGAGACTTCGGACGCGGGGCGCAGCCGCAGATCGACCCGCGCCACATAGCCTTCGGGCAGCGGATCGGCGAGCAGCGCCACCGCCCGGCGCGCGATGCGCACCGCCGCCTCCCCCGGTTCCTCATGCGCCCGGCGCGGGATGATGTCGGGATCATGGATGAGGATGAGATCGACATCGGAGGAGTAATTGAGTTCCCGGCTGCCTAGCTTGCCAAGCGCCAGCGCAGCGAGGCCCCGGTTCGGCGCGCCGCGTTCGGCAAGCGCTTCGGCGATCGCCGCATCAATGGCGGCATCTGCGAAGTCCGACAGTGCAGCGGTCACGCGTTCCAGCGGCCAGAGGCCGGCCAGATCGGCAAGCGCCACCAGCAGCGCGACATCGCCGCGCGCCCGGCGCAACCGGGTTGCGACGGGCTGGCCCGCATCGGCCACCAGCGCCATGGCATCCGCGAATGCCGTGTCAGCCCCGGTGCCAGCGAGCGTTTCAAGCAGCGCCGGCCGCCGCCGCAGCAGCCCTTTCAGGAACGGTGCCTGCGCCCAGGCGGTGGCGGCGGCCGTGGTGAGCGCCGGCGGCAGCCCGGCCGGCAGCAGCGCCGCCAGATCGGCGGG
>JANYCM010000080.1 GCA_025360285.1 Sphingomonadales bacterium | reverse complement strand
GCTCGGCGGGATCAGCCTCGGCCTTGCCGGCCATGGCGCCGATGCGGCGACGCTGGAGACAAAGCCGGCGGCGAGGCCCGATACCGGCCGGCCAAAACGGGCACCAAGGGCCCGCACGGCGACATGGCCGGCAGCACCGATGGCCAGGATCAGGAGGACCACCAGCCAGATATTGTGGGGCCAGATATTGTGGGGATTGAGCGCGCCGAATGGCCCCATGGCCCGATCGGGTAGTTGCGGCCAGATGACGATGGTGGCGATGGCGAACACCAGGCCGTCATTGATCTCCTGCCGGGCCAGGGTGCCGCGCACGAAGCTATGCAGCATCGGCTTGATGGCGAGCAGACCCGCCGTGAAGACGCCGATCGTACAGGCCAGCAGTGGCTGAGCCAGCGTCATCGCGCCAAGCGGCGGCATAGCGAGCAGCGCGACTTCCATCATCAGCCCCGGATCATCGCCGCGGCGAGCAGGCCGGCGCCGCCGATGGCCATGACCAGCGTACCGAGCACCGCGACGAGCGCGAAGGTGCCGATGCCGGCAGGGCCGCGATCGGGACCGTTGACCTTGTGGCATTCGCGTTCCAGCCCAACGAGAAGTCCGATACCCAGCGCGATGAGATAGGGGGGAACCGCCTGTGTCATGGCCGGCCGTTGGTGGGCGCGTTCAGCGCCCGGCGCAAATATCGTGTCGCGGCGTCAATCGGCTTGGGCCACGGCCAGCTCATTCCCGGCCGGGTCACGAAAATGAAAGCGCTGGCCGCCGGGGAAGGCGAAAATTGGCTTGGTGATGGTGCCGTGCGCGGCGATCACCTGGGCAAAGGCGGCATCGAGATCGTCGACGTCGATGACCGGCAATGGTGCCGCCGGGGCTTCGCTGGCATCGCCCTGGAGGCCGAGATCGGTAATACCGTCCAGGGTGGCGGCATAGCTGGGACCAAAGTCGGTCAGTTTCCAGCCGAATGCGGCTTCGTAAAAGGCCTTGGCTGCGGGCACATCGCCGACCGGCAGCTCGACATAGTTGATCCGCGCGATCATCGGGCCAGTCCCAATGCCTTTAGCTCAATGATAGCGGCGCAGCAGGCCGGCGAGCTTGCCCTGCACGCGCACGCGGTTGGCGGCATAGCGCTGCGGCGTGAACGCCGCGTTGGCGGGGTCCAACCGCACAACATTCTTTTCGCGGTGCAGATATTTCAGCGTGGCTTCCTCGCCATCGATCAATGCGACGACGATTTCGCCATCCCGGGCATCATCACAGCGCTTGATCAGCGCATAATCGCCATCGAAAATGCCGGCTTCGATCATGGAGTCACCGGATACTTCCAGCGCATAATGGTCGCCCGGCCCCAGCAGCGCCGCCGGCACCGACAGCGAGCGATCGCTTTCCAGCGCCTCCATCGGCAGGCCGGCGGCGATGCGGCCATGCAGCGGCACCACGATCGTGTCATTGGCAGCGATCATCGCCTGAACGTGCGGCCGCGGAGCCGGAGCGGGCGGGACGAGTTTCAGCGCCGGTTTCGCCGGCTGCATGGCATCGGGCATGCGCAGCACTTCCAGCGCCCGGGCGCGGTTCGGCAGGCGGCGGATGAAACTGCGTTCCTCCAGCGCGTTGATGAGGCGATGCACGCCGGATTTTGAGCGCAGGTTAAGCGCTTCCTTCATTTCTTCGAATGAGGGCGACACCCCGTCGGCGCGCAGCCGATCATCGATGAAACCCAGCAGTTCCTGTTGTTTGCGCGTCAGCATCATTTCCCCCTGTGAGGAACACATGAGGAACAACTAGGCAACGTTCCCGATACTGTCAAGCGCGATGCAATCGACGATTTCATCCCTTTCAGCAGCAGCGGCACCGATGGGCCGGATGATCAGCACATCGGCACCGGCCAGCACGCCGAGCAGCGCCGAATCCTGCGATGCCGCGGCGCGCACCCGGCCATCGGCCTCGATCCGCCCGCGCAGATGGTCGCGGCGGTTGCCATTGGCCGGCAGCGGCGCCGCCAGCGCCAGCCGGCGCAGCGGCAGCGCCGGATCGCGGCCGCCGAGCTGGCGCAGCAGGGGCACGGCGAAGAGCAGTGCACAGGTGAAGGCCGACACCGGATTGCCAGGCAGGCCGATGATGCGGCGCGCACCCAGCCGCCCGGCGAGCATCGGCTTTCCCGGCCGCATGGCGATCTTCCAGAAATCGATTTTGGCACCCATGTCACGCAGCACCGGCACGACGAGATCATGATCGCCAACCGAGGCGCCGCCGATGGTGATGATCAGATCGCCGTCGGCCGCCGCCAGCGCGGCTGCCAGTGCGTCGCGGCGGTCGGGGATGATTCCGGGGTCGGTGACAACGGCACCGGCGGCGGTAAACAGCGCCGCCAGCATGACGCCATTGGAACTGACGATCTGGTCCGGCCCCGGCGTGGTGCCCGGCGGCACCAGTTCATCGCCGGTGGCGATCAGCGTGACGCGCGGCCGGCGCACGACGGCAGCGCTGCCATGCCCGGCGGCGGCGAGCAGCCCGAGCCGTGCCGGTGTCAGCCGCGTGCCGGCGGTGAGCAGCGGCGCCCCGGCGGCAAAATCTTGCCCGGCGCGGCGAACATGCGCGCCCTGATGCGGCGGCCCTTCGCCATGAAGGTGGGCTGTGCCATCGGCGGCGGTCATCTCCTCCTGCACCACGATCGTGTCGGCACCGGCGGGTAGCGGCGCGCCGGTGAAAATGCGCACCGCCTCGCCGGGGCCGACCGTGCCGGCAAAGCCGCGCCCCGCAGCCGATTCGCCAATCAGTTGCCACGGTCCCGGCATATCGGCCCAACGCACGGCATAGCCGTCCATGGCGGACGCGGCGAAGGGTGGCTGGGTCAGGCGCGCTGCGACATCGGCAGCGAGCACACGGCCGTGCGCATGGGTGATGGTGACGGCTTCGGAGGGCAGCGGTGCCGCGCCGGTGAGCAAGTGCGCCACCGCCTCGGCGACAGGCAGCAATGCCATCAGGCCGGCGCCTGCCATTCGCCCGAACGGCCGCCGGATTTCTTCAGCAGCCGGATGCCCGACATGGTCATGCCGCGATCCATGGCCTTGGCCATGTCGTAAATGGTCAGCAACGCGACCGACACGGCGGTCAGCGCCTCCATCTCGACGCCGGTGCCATGGGTGGTGATGACGGTGGCGACGGCGCGGATGCCGGTGGCTTCGATAGTAAGGTCAAGCGTTGCGGCGTCGATCGGCAGTGGGTGGCAGAGCGGGATGAGGTCGGCGGTGCGCTTGGCCGCCATGATGCCGGCGATGCGCGCCACCGCCAGCACATCGCCCTTGGCGACGGCCTGGTCGCGGATGGCGGTCAGCGCCGCATCGGCAATGGTGATGAAGCCTTCCGCCACCGCTTCGCGCCGCGTCGCCGCCTTGGCCGAGACATCGACCATGCGGGCGGCGCCCTTGGCGTCGAGATGGGTCAGCGTCATGCGGCGAGGCCCAAAAGCGTGCGGGTGGCGGTGGTGACATCGGCCTGGCGCATCAGTGATTCGCCGACGAGGAAGGTGCGGACGCCAACGGCGGCGAGGCGGGTCAGATCGTTGGGGCCGCTGAGCCCGCTTTCGCCGACCAGCGTGCGACCGGGCGTGTCGGCAAGATCAAACGAGGTTTGAAGATCGACCGCCAACGTCTTGAGATTGCGGTTGTTGATGCCGAGCAGCTGTGTCTGCAACCGCAAGGCCCGGTCACGCTCCCCGGCATTATGCACCTCCACCAGCACATCGAGTTTATGGGCGATGGCGACGGCCTCCAGTTCGGCGGCCTGTGCGTCGGACAGCGCCGCCATGATCAGCAGCACGGCATCGGCATTTATGGCGCGCGCCTCGATCACCTGCCAGGGATCAACGATGAAGTCCTTGCGGATCACCGGCAGCGTGCAGGCGGCGCGGGCGGCCATCAGAAAGGTATCGCCCCCCAGGAACCAGCGATCCTCGGTCAGCACTGACAGGCAGGTGGCACCGCCGGCGGCATAGGCGCGGGCGAGGGCTGGCGGGTCGAAATCGGCGCGGATCAGGCCCTTGGATGGGCTGGCCTTCTTGATTTCGGCGATCAGCGCAAGGCGGCCATCGGCATGGGTGGCATGGAGCGCGGCGATGAAACCGCGCACCGGATCGGCCGCGGCGGCCGTGGCCTCCAGGTCGGCCAGGCTGCGGGTGCGTTTTGCCGCCGCAACCAGTTCGCGCTTGTAGTCACAGATTTCCGCCAGGGTATCATTCATCTAAAGGCGCTCCAGCGGGCCAGAATGTCCTGTGCGGCGCCTGAAGCGAGCGCCTCGCGCGCTTGCCGCGCTGCGGTGGCCAGGCTCATTTCGGCATCGCTTGCCACGGTAAGTGCGGCGGCCGCATTGAGCACGACGATGTCGTAATAAGCCCCGCGTTCGCCCGTTAGCAGCGCCCGCAGGCGCGCGGCGTTGTAATCGGCGTTTCCGCCGGCGAGTTCCTGCGCCGGCCAAAGCGCCAGCCCGGCAATATCGGGCGTCATCTCGCCGAAGGTATAGGCGACGGACGCGCCGAGGTCGTCCGACTTGTGCCGCCGGAAGCGTACTGAACGACTGGCACCGGTGACGGCCAATTCGTCATAGCCGTCGCCATGAACGACCATCGCACTCACGGCACCGAGTTGATCAAGGGCTTCGGCTATCGGTGCGACAGCGTCGTGGCTGGAAACACCCACCAATTGCCGCTTCACCCCGGCCGGATTGGCCAGCGGCCCCAACAGGTTGAAGATCGTCCGCCGGCCCAGCGCGCGGCGCACCGGCGCGACGCGCGCCATCGCCGGATGGTGGCGGGCGGCGTGGAGGAAGGTGATGCCGACCTCGTCAAGACAGGCGCCAAGCCGCTCCATCGGCAGTTCCGGCACACCAAGCGCCGCCAGCACATCGGCGGCACCGCTGCTTGAGGACGCGGCGCGATTGCCATGCTTGGCAACCTTTACCCCGCAGGCGGCGACGACCAATGAGACCGCAGTGGAGACATTCAGGCTGTGCTTGCCGTCACCGCCGGTGCCGCAGACATCGATGGCATCGGGAGCCTGTGGGCCGGGGATCATGCGGGCGCGCATGGCAAGAACGGCGGCGACGATTTCGTCAACCGTCTCGCCGCGGTCGGCCAGCGTTACCAGAAAGGCCGCCAGCGCCTCATCGGCGATCTTGCCGTCGAAGATCGTGGCAAAGGCTTCGGCCGCGGCGTCGGGGGCCAGCGGCTGCGACGGATCGGGCAGCGTCACGCGGCGGCTTGCAGGCGGTTTGGCAGCGAGCGGGGTGTCATCCCGGCCAGCGTCATGAAGTTGGCCAGCATGGCGTGGCCATGTTCGGTGGCGATGCTTTCGGGGTGGAACTGCACGCCGTGCAGCGGCAGCTCCTTGTGGCGCATCCCCATGATGATGCCATCGGGGCTGCGGGCGTTGACGGCAAAGCAGGCGGGCAGATCGTCATCGCGGACAATCAGCGAATGATAGCGGGTGGCCTCGAACGGCGAGGGCAGGCCGGCGAAGATGCCGCTGCCATCGTGCGAAATCGCGCTGGTCTTGCCGTGCATGACCTGGGGCGCGCGCACCACCGCGCCGCCAAAGGCCTGGCCAAGCGACTGGTGGCCGAGACAAACGCCAAGCAGCGGCAGGCGGGCCTCGGCGGCGGCGGCAATCAGGCTGAGGCAGACGCCGGCCTCGTTGGGGGTGCACGGGCCGGGCGACAGCAGCACCGCCTGGGGCTTCATGGCCAGGGCGTCGGCAGCCGTCAGCCTGTCGTTGCGCACGACCTCGGTTTCGGCGCCCAGCTCGAGCAGATAATGCACCAGGTTGAAGGTGAAGCTGTCGTAATTGTCGATGACGAGGATCATGGGCAGGGGCTTTAGCGGGTTCGGGCGGCGGCGTCATCAGGGCGGGGCGATTGAGGCAACAGGCGCGTTGTGCTACGCTTTTTCAATCGATCAAGGAAACGTAAGATGACTGTCACGCTTTCATCCAAATATCAGGTGGTCATTCCGCGCGAGACCCGTGAACGTCTGGGTTGGAAGCCGGGGCAGAAGCTGCAACCGATTGTCTGGAAGGGGCAGTTGCAGCTCGTCCCTGTCGTGCCGATGGCGGAGGCCTACGGGATTTTTGGTCCGGCAGATTTTGAGTTCGAACGACCGGACGAGGACCGTGAGTTCTGACAATGGCCTTGGCAGTTGTCGACTCGAGCGGCTGGATGGAGTTTTTTCTCGCAGGCACTGGGGGGCCAAATTTCATCCCGGCCGTTTCCGACGTTGCCAACCTCATCGTACCGACGATCGCGATCTTTGAAGTCTCGCGCCTCTTGCTGAGAACGCGGGGCGCTGAAGTCACGAAATCGGCTATTGCTCATATGAGCCTGGCTCGTGTCGAGCCACTTGATGCTCAGCTTGCCGGCGAGGCTGCACTTGTCGCGTTTGAACACAAGCTGCCCATGGCCGACAGCATCATCTACGCCACCGCCCAGCGCTTTGATGCCACGCTCTGGACCCAGGATGCCGATTTCGAGGGGCTTCCCGGCGTGCGCTATTTCCCCAAAACAGCCCGTCTTGACGCCCTTGCCGACAGTCAGGCCAGCGCCGCCAATGGGCCGTTCGCAAAGCCAGGTCGGTCAATGGCGTAGATGACGTGACGAACCGGGCCGCCTGCCATGTCGGTGGTCAGGCTGCGGTCGGTCAAAACGCCGCCAATCTTTTCCATCGCGCGGCGCGACCGCACATTGGTCTCGCCGACCAGGAAGATAACGCGATCGAACAGCGTCAGCGCATGGCCGATCATGAGCGTCTTCATGGCGGCGTTGGCGGCGCCGCCCCAATGCCGGCGGGCGAGGAAGGTCCAGCCGATTTCGACTTCGCCGGGGCCGGCGCGGCCACAGTCATAGCGTGACGAGCCGATGATGGCGCCGCTGGCCGGGTCGATCGCCACCAGCGCGCCGCCGCTGGTCAGCGCCTGGTCAAAGAATGCCCGGAACACCGGCTCCTGCCAGCGATCGTTCGCCGGATGCCCGGCCCAGACCGCCGGATCGCTGGCGACGGCATAAAGGCGGTGCCAGTCGGCGGCGGTGAGGGGACGCAGGGCAATCACTGCGTTGCCGAGCGTCGGTTGCAGATCGGCAGCGGCCGTCACGCGACCTTGACGCCCTTCCAGAAGGCGATGCGGCCCTTGATGTCTTTCGCCGCTTCCTTGGGTTCGGCATAATACCAGGCGGCATCGGGGTTTTCGGCGCCGCCGGCGACGAGCGTATAATAGTTTGCGGTGCCCTTCCAGCCGCAGACAGTCGTTGTGCTGCTGGCTTTGAGCAGCGCGGGATCGACGGCGCCGATCGGGAAATAATGATTGCCCTCGACGACGACGGTATCGTCGCTGTCGGCGATGGTGACGCCGTTCCAGATGGCTTTCGGCATGGGCTGTTCTCCGGTTATGTGGTGGCCATGTGGGGCGCCGGCCCGGCACTTGCCAGTGGTCAAATCAGCGCTATTGCCCGAACCCTGGCGCGGCGGCCGCTTTCAGCGCTTCGCCGGCTGCGGCGATCAATGCCCCGGCCTTGGCTTCGCATTCGCGCTGTTCATATTCGGCGACCGAATCGGCGACGATCCCGGCGCCGGCCTGGACGTGCATGACGCCGTCCTTGACCACCGCAGTGCGCAGCACGATGCACGAATCCATCGATCCGTCGGGGCTGAAATAGCCAACTCCACCGGCATAGGCACCGCGCGCTTCGGGTTCCAGTTCGGCGATGACCTGCATGGCGCGGACCTTTGGGGCGCCGCTGACCGTGCCGGCCGGGAACCCTGCCAGCAAAGCATCAACCGCGTCGAATCGCGGATCGAGCCGGCCGCGCACGTTCGATACGATGTGCATGACATGGCTGTAGAATTCCACCCCGGCACGATCGGTCACGGTCACCGTGCCGGGCAGGGACACCCGCCCGGTATCATGGCGGCCGAGATCGAGCAGCATCAGATGTTCGGCCTGTTCCTTGGCATCGGCGAGCAGCGAGGCACGGTTTTCGGCATCCGCCACGGCATCGCGCCCGCGCGGCCGCGTGCCGGCGATGGGGCGGATCGTCACGTCACCGTCACGGACCCGGACAAGGATTTCGGGGCTGGAGCCGACCAGCGCGAACCCCGGCAGATCGAGGAAATACAGGAAG
>JANYCM010000058.1 GCA_025360285.1 Sphingomonadales bacterium | reverse complement strand
AACATTGCCCGCTCGCCGGAAGAAGCCGAGCTGCAAGCCAAGGGTGTCGACGTCAACGCCGACCTGTTCGAACGCGAGGAAGCCGGTTTCGTCGAAGCGTTTGACCCCGGTGCCGAACCTGGCATTCCGGAAGACGCAGCGCCGGCAGCCGAAGCCGCCGCAACCGAAGAATAGCCCCCTTCCCCGGCTGGGGATGGGATGTGCGAAACGGCCCGGGTGAAGGGTTTACCCTCACCCGGGCCGCTTTGCGTTGGCGGTTTTGGGTTGACCTTGCCGAAACATCGCGCCACTCCCGCCGGTATGACCGACGAAACTGAAACCCCCGCCGAAACCCCCGCCATCATCGACACGCCGCCGGACCGGCTGGCCGCGCAACCGCGCAGCCCGTTCCACAACGCCGAATATCTGGAACGCGGCGTTGGCATCCGCTTTGACGGCGTCGAACGCACCAATGTCGACGAATATTGCGTTTCCGAAGGCTGGGTAAAGGTCGCCGCCGGCAACAGCCGCGACCGTTACGGCCAGCCGCTGACCATCAAGCTGAAGGGCAAGGTCGAGCCCTATTTCCGCAGTTAGGCGTTCATGATGGCCGCGATAGCGTCTTTGCAAACGCACAGGAACGATTCTACCTGGGCGGGTGAAAGCCTGCGGCTGATTTCAGAATGAATTTCGTCCATACCGAGAGTCGGCTGGGCAAAGTTGTAGCCTAGCAAGCGGGCGCCCTTACGGGCGTCGGCATGTAGATAGACTACCTCTGGATATATTTCTCGGAACTGCCCTATGCGTTCCGCAATGTCGTAAATCGTCAATTCGCCAATTCCAGTATTTTTTGAAAGATGACTATTAATAACATCATGCAGTGAATAGAAAGAATTACACTCTTTGATTTCGGCCTGTATATCAAGTAACATGAATTTGGCGTGTTCCAGTTTTTTTCTACCAACGTGTCGTTGGTGATAGCTCATGATCATGCGACCATCCGGCGCGTGAGGATGGATACTGGCGCATGCACGCGATATCGCGTCTGCAAGGCTCTTTGGTTGCGCAAAAAATTTGGCGACATATTTTATTTCAGGACACTTTAGCTCGATAAACGTGAGAACTAGAGCGCTCAGGCACTGTTGAGCCTGCTGACACATATGCTCTCCACTTCAAATCAAGTCGCCGATATTTAATGCGATCGTTGCACAAAACCAACGTTCGTCAATAGCCGGATAACGAGAAGAGAGAGGGTCGATACCCACGCGTAGTCGCACGAGCATTCTCTTGGTTGCAAACTTGTGCCATAGTGCCCAATGTCACTGTCAGAACCTGCCACTTGCATAGGTACCAAGATGACCTTTCATGCCAAGATTATCGCTGGCGGCAAGATTTCGCTGCCTGCCGAGCTGCGCCGTGCGCTCGACCTCAAGGATGGCGACACCATTACGATCGAGCATGATGGTGTCTCCTTCACCGGCATGTCGCACGAACAGCGCATCAAACGCTTGCAGGCGCAGTTTGCGCCCTATGTCGTCCCGGGTGTGTCGGTTGTGGACGAGCTGATCGCAGACCGCCGTGCGGAGGCCGCGCGAGACGATGCCGATTACGCCGGTCAAGCCGCGAAACGTCTGGCGTGAGTTTTGTCGTCGATGCGTCGGCGGTGCTCGCCGTTCTGTTCAACGAGACCGGCAAGCAGGCCGTGATCGATCACGGTCGGGGCGGATGGATCAGCGCGATCAACCTGACCGAGGTGTTGACCCGCGCGATCGACAAGCAGGTTCCGCCTGCACTGCGAAACGATATCGTCGGCGGCATGGGCCTCAGCGTGATGGCGTTTGATGCGGCAGCTGCCGCCGCAACCGCGGAATTGCGAGAACCGACGCGGCATCTGGGGTTGTCGCTCGCGGATCGTGCCTGTTTGCAACTGGCGATGCAGCTTGGCGTCCCCGTGCTGACCGGCGATCGGGCCTGGGGCGACCTCGATATCGACGTCGAAATCAAATTGATCCGTTAGACATGACCGATCTCTTCGGCGATCCCATGCCCGTCGCCAGCGCCAACCCCCCGCTGGCCGAACGGCTGCGACCGAAGGCGCTCGGCGACATCGTCGGGCAGTCGCACCTGACCGGGCCCGATGGCGCGATCGCGCGAATGGTGGCGGCGGGTAGCCTGTCGAGCCTGATTCTGTGGGGGCCGCCGGGCACCGGCAAGACCAGCATCGCCCGGTTGCTGGCAGTGGCTGTGGGCTTGCGTTTTGTCGGCATTTCGGCGGTGTTTTCCGGTGTAGCCGAATTGAAGAAGCTGTTTGCCGAGGCGCGCACCGCGGCGCGTGCGGGCCAAAAGACCCTGCTGTTCGTCGATGAAATCCATCGCTTCAATCGGGCCCAGCAGGACGGATTTCTGGGCGTTGTCGAGGATGGCACCGTGACGCTGGTCGGCGCGACCACCGAAAACCCCAGTTTTGAGCTGAACGCCGCCATTCTCAGCCGCGC
>JANYCM010000046.1 GCA_025360285.1 Sphingomonadales bacterium | reverse complement strand
TGCCGGATGTGCCAGTGCCGGATGTGCCGGTGTAGGATTCGCAGGTGTAGGATTTGCCGGCATTTCGAATGTGTTGGCGCGGTCAGAAGATTCGCGATGTCAAAGAGCCGATTCGCGGAACCATGACAGAAACGGCTCGTGTAGGACAGCCCAAGTTCCGCAGTGGCATATTCAATGGAAATCCCGCGACCGCGGCAAAATTCGCACATCGCGCGGATGGCGGGCGCGGACACCAGGGTGGGAACTCGGCTGGTCAGGGTGAATGAACTCATCGGCGCGGGCGGTGGCGGGGCTTGTGACATGGGTTTGCGACAGCAGATCGAGCATGGCGCTGCGATCGATGATGCGGCTGGCCATCAGATGGACAACGCCTTCCGGGCTGCGCTGGATTTCGCCTTCGACCAGCATCAGCCGCGCCGCCATGATCGGACGCCGGAAGATTTCGAACAGGCGCGCCCAGATGACGATGTTGGTGACGCCGCTTTCATCCTCGATGGTGACGAAGATGGCGTTGCCGTTGCCGGGCCGCTGGCGCACCAATACGACACCGGCGGTGCGGATGCGCCGGCCATTGCGGGCAGCGGTCGCTTCGGCGCAGCTGAGAATGGCTTCGGCGGCAAAATGCGGGCGCAGCAAAGCCATGGGGTGGGCCTTCAGGGACAGGCGCAAGGTCTGATAATCGGCGGCGACCTGTTCGCCGGGGGTGAGCAAGGGCAAGTCGGCGGCGGGTTCCACCCCCAGTTCCCGGGCAGCGGCGGCGGCGAACAAGGGCAGGGTGTTGGTGGGGGTGCGGAGCACGTCCCAGGCGGCGGCACGGCGATCCAGGCCCAAAGAACCACAGGCATCGGCATCGGCGAGGAGGCGCAGGGCGCGATCGGGGAGGCCCGCCGAACGCGCCAGTTGTTCGATGCTGGTGAACGGCCGCGCGGCCATGATGGCGTCGGCCCAGACTTCCCGAAAGCCGGTGACCTGGCGCAAACCAAGGCGAAGGTCGGGGCCGGCGAGGCTATTATCCCAATCGCTGAAATTGACATCGACGGGCAGCACGGTGACGCCGTGTTCACGGGCATCGCGGACGATCTGCGCCGGGGCGTAAAAGCCCATCGGCTGGGCATTGAGCAGTGCCGCCGCAAACACCGCCGGATAGCGGCATTTGAGATAGGCCGACACCCAGACCAGCCGGGCAAAGGCCAGGGCGTGGCTTTCGGGAAAGCCATAGCTGCCGAAACCCTGGATCTGGCGAAAACAACGCGCGGCAAAATCGGGATCATAGCCGCGCACCGTCATGCCATCGACCATCTTGGTTTCGAAATTGTGCATGGTGCCGACATTGCGGAAGGTCGCCATGGCGCGGCGCAACTGGTTGGCCTCGGACGAAGTGAAGCCGGCGGCGGTGATGGCCAGCTTCATCGCCTGTTCCTGGAACAGCGGCACCCCCAAAGTCTTGCCAAGCACCTCGCGCAGTTCATCCGGATCATGCGGCGGCGCCGGCGAGGGGAATTCGACCTGTTCGCGGCCCTGGCGGCGGCGCAGATAGGGGTGGACCATGTCGCCCTGGATGGGTCCGGGGCGCACGATGGCGACCTGGATGACCAGATCATAGAATTCGCGCGGGCGCAGGCGTGGCAGCATGTTGATCTGTGCCCGGCTTTCGACCTGAAACACCCCGATGCTGTCGCCCTTGCACAGCATGTCATAGACATCGGGAGCATCGTCGGGGACGTTATCGAGCGTATATTGCCTGCCCAGATGCGTCTCGATCAGCGCAAAGGCCTTGCGGATGCAGCTGAGCATGCCGAGCGCCAGCACATCGACCTTCATCAACCCCAGGGCATCAATATCGTCCTTGTCCCATTCGATGAAGGTGCGATCGGGCATGGCGGCATTATGGATCGGCACGGTTTCATCGAGGCGATCATTGGTCAGCACAAAGCCGCCGACATGCTGCGACAGGTGGCGGGGAAAGCCCATGATCCGGGTGACCAGATCACCAAGCCGCGCGATCTCGCGCGATTCCGGGTCAAGGCCGGATTCGGCGAAGCGCTGTTTTTCCATATGGCTGGCGAAACTGCCCCAGACGGTGCTGGTCAGGCGCGTCGTCAGGTCTTCCGACAGGCCGAGCACCTTGCCAACCTCCCGGACGGCACTGCGCGGGCGGTAATGGATGACGGTGGCGGCGATGCCGGCACGGTCCCGGCCATAGCGTTCGTAGACATATTGCATCACCTCCTCGCGCCGTTCATGTTCGAAATCGACGTCGATATCGGGCGGTTCCTTGCGCTTTTCGGAAATGAAGCGGGAGAAGAGCAGATTGTTCTTCAGCGGATCAACGGCGGTGATGCCGAGCACGAAACAGACGGCGGAATTGGCCGCCGAACCGCGGCCCTGGCAGAGGATGCCGCGGCCTTGCGCGAACTGCACGATATCATGGACGGTGAGGAAATAGGGCGCATAGCCAGCGCCGGCGATAATGCGGAACTCCTCGGCCAGCAGGCGTTCGACTTTATCCGGAATGCCGGCCGGCCAGCGAACCGCGGCCTTTTGCCGGGTCAGCGCTTCCAGCCAGCCCTGGGGGGAATAGCCCGGCGGCACGGGTTCATGCGGATATTCATAGGATAGCTGGTCGAGAGTAAAATCAATGCGGGCAAGAATCTGCCGGGTTTCGGCAATCGTGGCAGGGGCATCGGCGAACAGCCGGGCCATTTCAGCGGGCGATTTGAGATGGCGTTCAGCATTGGCGTAAAGCCGCGTCCCGGCGTCGGCGATGGTGGTTTTTTCGGCGATGCAAGTCAGGATATCGTGCAGCCGGCGCTGTTCGGGGCTGGCATAGAGCGGCGCATTGACGGCGACGAGGGGGACGCCGGCGGCGGTGGCAGCAGTCTGTAATTCAATCAGCCGGCGGCGATCACGACCGGCACGCGGCATATCGGCGGCAAGCCAGGTGCGACCCGGCGCAGCGGCGGCCAGCAGCGCCAGGCGGGACATGTCGGCCGCCGGGAGCATGATGAAAAGCTGGTCTGCGAGGTGATCGAGCAGATCGGCGAATTGGAGGATGCAATCGCCCTTGTCGGCGCGGCGATTGCCCAGGGTGAGCAGCCGGCACAGCCGTCCCCAACCGAAGCGGGTGGCGGGATAGGCGATGATGTCCGGCGTGCCGTCGCTGAACACCAGCCGGGCGCCGACCGCCAGTTTGAAGGGCCTGACACCGCTTTTCGCCAGCGTTTCGCGCACCGCGACATGTGCCTGCACCACCCCCGCCACCGTATTGCGGTCAGCGATGCCGATGCCGGCATGGCCCAGCGCCATCGCGGTGCGCACCATGTCGGCAGGGGATGACGCAGCGCGCAGGAAGGAAAAATGCGTCGCCGCTGCCAGCTCGGCGAAACTCATGCCAAACAGTTCATGCAAACAGCCCGTGGATATACCAGCCGGGGCTGGGTTTTTCGCTGCCATACAGCCCCTGGCGGAACAGCCAGAAGCGCCGGCCGTCGCCATCCTCCACCCGGTAATAATCGCGGGTCAGGCCCTGGCCATCGGCCCGCCGCCACCATTCTGCTGCGATGCGTTCGGGGCCTTCATGGCGGGTGACATCATGGAAACGCCGCCGCCAGCGGAAGCGCCGCGGCGGGCCATCGGGCACTTCGGCGATGACATCGATGGGCTGCGGCGGATCGAACAGGTGCAGCGGTCGCAGCGGCGGCTCGCCGGGCTGGGCTTGCAGCCAATCGCCGTCCGGTAGCGCATCGCCGACCGCCAGCGCCAGCGCCGTCTGTTCGGGGATATGGCTGTCACCCGGCCGCAGCCGCCGCACGCGCTGGCGGCCGAGCCTCGCAACCAGGCGATCGACCAGCATATCAACCTCGGTTTCGGCAAGATCGCCGCCTTCCAGCAGCAATTGCCGGGCTGCCAAAGGCGCAATTTCGGGCACGGACAGCCGGATCAGATCATAGCCAAAGCCCGGGTCGAGCGGATCGCTGAGCGCGCCGATGCGTTCGCGCAGCAGGCGGATGAGCAATTTCGGGTCACGCACCGGGGCCGCCGTCGCCACGCCAAGCCGCGCGACATGGCCATCGCTGCGGAACAGCGCCACATCGAAGCGCCGGCCACCGCAGGCCAGCGCCGTCATCTGCAATCCGGCGCGCACCGCCAGGGCCTCGATCACCGCCAGCGCGGCATCGCTGGTGACCAAAGGCGATGCAAAACGCTGTTCGGCCATCACCGGCACCGGCAGAACACGCGGCGTGATCGGTGCGTCGATATCGCCGAGCAGCCGGTCCAGCCGCGCCATCATGGCATCGCCGAAGCGCGCTGCCAGTGTCGCCCGCGGTTGCCGCGCCACATCGTCCAGTCGCGGCAAGCCGGCACGGCGCAGCGCGAGATGCACAGCCTCCCCCAGGTCGAGCGCTTCGCTTGGCAGGTCGGCGATAGCGGCCATGTCATACCGCGCCAGCGCCAGTGCGGCATCGGCCGTGCCGGCCAGCGCCGATTGCACCGTCAGCCCCAGCCGCCGCAGCCGGCGGTCAATGTCATCGACCAGACCCTCAGGGCCATCAAAGCCATGGGTGCAGCCGGTGATGTCCAGCACCAGCGCCTGCGGCGGCATCGCCGCCACCATCGGAGTATAGCGATCACAGCCATCGGCCAACCAGGCAAGCAACGCCGCATCGGCCTGTGGATCAGCGGGCAGCGATACAAGCTGCGGCACCCGCGCCCGCGCATCGGCGAGAGTCAGGCCTGGCGTGATCCCCAGTGCCAGCGCCTGGGCGTCGGCCGCGACCAGCACCAGGCTGCCGCGCTGTTTTTCAACCAGCGCAAAGGGCGTATCAGGCGGCGCGGCGCCGGCGCGAATGATCCGCTGGCTGGGCAGCAGCGGCAGGTACAGCGCCAGATAGCAACGGGACAAAGGCTCGGCGGTCACGGTTCCACTCCACCCGGGCATCGAACCCGGCAATACCGCCGCGATGACGCAGCAGGCTGATGGCAAAGGCAGGATTGCCAGGGGCATTGGCGGGCAGCGCGGCCGAGGCGGCACTCGCCACCTGCCAGCGGCTGTGCGCAGCGCTGGGGCCGGCGTCGCCGGCGGCGCGCAGCAGCAAGGTGGGCACGCCAGATCGCGCCGCCGCCAGCGCCAGCCGCCGTGAGACAGTCAAATCCAGCGCCGGCGCCCGCCCCCAGGGTTCGATGACGACCGCCGCCACTGCCGCACAGGCGGCGGCATCCCCGCCGGCGCGCAATACGGCCAGCGTATCGGGGGCGCGGACCAGCACCAGCCGATCGGGATCAAAGCCCAATTCGGCCAGGCCCGGCCCGTGCAGCGGGCCTGTTTCGCGTTCGCCTCGATCCTCACGCAGCCAGATCAAAGGGCCGGGGCGCGCGCTGCGCAGCGCCAGCAACAGGGCGAAGCCCGACGTGGCGGCATCATCACCTGCGCTGGCCGCAAAGATTTCGTGCAGCGCCGCTTCCACCAGCCCGCCCCCCAGCCGCGCATCAAGATCGGTAATGCCAAAGCTCAATCGCGTCCCGGCGCACGCCGTTGTTGGCCCCGGTATCGCCCGCGACGCTGGCAACAGGGCCACAAGGGCCATCAGGCGTTCCCGACTCACATGTTCCTCTTATGTTCTATTTGCGGACTCTGCCTGGCATGAGTCAAGCAGGGCTTGGCGGCGCGTCGCGGTTTGCGTGGCGGCGGCACCCCCGCCGGTATCGGCATCCACGAGGATGGACTGGTCACCGGCAATACCGCCCGTTTTGTGCCGCCTATCATCCAGAGCTGAAATGGCCGACCAACGGGCACCGACGCTACCGAGCTCAAAATCCGTGAAAAATCTTTAATTTTTAGAGCTTTATTGGCGATTTTCCCCGGCCGGGATTAAAGTTTTGCCATGCCGCTTCCAGGCCGGGTGATTTGGCCTAAGCGCGGCGTTCCCCCCGTCATGGTTGATGTCGCGCTGTTTATCCCCTCTTGCGCCGGCGGTGGCGCCGAACGCGTCGCCTTTGATATGGCCGAGGCGCTGGCGCGTCGCGGCCTTGCCGTCGATCTTGTCGTTGCCGTTGACAAGGGGGTCCTGCGCCAGCGAATTCCTGATGGGCCGCGCAAGATCTGTCTGGGCGCCATCACCGAGATTCTGGCCCTGCCGCAATGGCTGGCCTATCTGCGCCGCGAACGGCCGGCGCTGGTCATCGCCATGGTTCATACGGCGCAATTGACGGCGGCACTGGGATCCTTGTTCCGCCCCGAGATTCCGTTCATTTCCAGCTTTCATCTGGCGGTGACCGACATGGGGGCAAGCCAATGGTGGTTCCGGCGCTGGTTCGGCTTTGGGCCGGAACGCCGCCTCCATGCCCGCGCCTGCGTCATTCATGCCGTCTCGCACGGGCTTGCCGCCGAGGTGCGCAACGCGTTCGGCCTGCACCAGGTGCCGATGACGATGATCGGCAATCCGGTGGCGGCGCTGCCCGACGGCCCCCTTGCGCTGGAGCATGAAGCGCTGTTTGCCTCGGTCGTGCCAATCATCCTCGGCATCGGCCGGCTGGTGCCGCAAAAGAATTTCGCCGGGCTGATCCGCGCCTTTGCCCGGCTATGCCAATCCCGGCCCGATCAGTCGGGGCAGTTGGTCATCCTGGGCGAAGGGCCGGAGCGCAGTGCGTTGATGCAATTGGCGGCGCAATTGGGCATTGCCGATCGTGTCATCCTGCCGGGCTTTGTCGATAATCCCCAAGCCTGGTTGCGCCGCGCCCGATTGTTCGTCCTGTCGTCGCAATGGGAAGGCTTTTCGCTGGCCGTGCTGGAGGCGTTGCTGGCCGGCACGCCTGTCGTCGCCACCGATTGCCGGCATGGCCCGGCCGAATTGCTCGATAACGGCCGCTTCGGCCGGCTGGTTCCGGTGGCCGAGGATGCGGCCCTGGCAATGGCCATGGCCGATGCCCTCGCGTCGCCGGGCCGGGTCGATCAGGCGGCGCTTGACCGGCATCTTGCCCAGTTCGACCCTGATCGGATCGCCGATCTCTATCTGGCGCTGATCCGGTCCTGCGTGGCCGTCCAGCCGCAAACGCCGACAATTGCCATGGCCAGCGTCACGGCCGGTTGATCGCTTCCCAACCGCCACCCAGCGCCTTGAAGACGGCGATCTGCGCCGTGGTCAGCGCCGCATCGCTGTCGGCCAAAGTGGCATCGGCCGTCGCCAGCGTGCGTTCGGCATCAAGCACGGCGAGGAAGTTTTCCGAACCCGCTGCATAGCGGATGCGGACGATGCGTGCTGCCTCGGTGCTCTGGTCGCGAGCGGCGCGCAGCGCCTTGTTGCGATCGATCATGCCGGCATAGTCGCTGAGCGCGGTTTCGGTTTCCTTCAATGCCGTCAGCACCGTGCCATCAAAGCTGGCCAGCGCCGCATCGGCACCGGCCTTTGCCTGTTTGATGCGGGCACGCGCGGCGAAGATGTTGGGGAAGCTCCAGCTGATCAACGGCCCGATGCTGAAACCAAAGCCTTGATTGCTGAAGGCGGCGCCGGGCGTGATGCCTTGTGCCGACAGGGAGCCGCCCAGACTGATTTTGGGGTAGAGATCGGCAATGGCGACGCCAATCCGCGCCGTCGCAGCGGCCAGGGTGCGATCGGCCTGGCGGATATCGGGCCGGCGCTTGAGCAGCGCCGCGCCATCGCCGGCCGGGATCGGTTCGGACAATTGTGGTGGCGCGGTGCAGGCGGCGGCACGCGGATCGGCCTCTGTGGGTGGTTTGCCGGTCAGGACGGCAAGGCGGAACAGCGCGCTGCGGCGATTGGCGGCAAAGCCGGGCAGTGAGGCGCGGGTGCTTTCCAACTGCGATCGGGCCCGCGCGGCATCGAGCGGTGAATCGCGGCCCGCGGCGACACGGCGCTCGGTCAGGTCGAAACTGTCGGTTTGCAACTTCAGGCTGCGCTCCGCCACCGCCAGCTGCCGCGCCGATGAACAGGCATCGGCATAGGCGCGGGTGGTTTCGGCAGCGACGCTGATCGCCGCGGTATCGCGGGCCGCCGCCTGGGCCGCGGCATCGGCGCGCGCTGCCTCGATGCTGCGACCGACCCGCCCGTAAAGATCGATCTCGTAACTCGCATCAAGGCCGAGCTGATAATATTCGCTTCTGAACGGGACGGCGCCGTTGACAGTGGTGACCTGCGATCGTTGCTCGACGGCGCTGCCGCTGATTGATGTGGTCGGCAGGCGCGCCGCACGGCTTTCGGACAGCACGGCACGGGCTTTGCGCAAATTGGCCTGCGCCACCCGCAGATCGGTATTGGCCGCAAAGGCCTGAGCGATCAGATCGTCAAGCACCGGATCATTGTACAGGCGCCACCAGGCATCGGGCGTCGGCGTTCCGCTGGCTACTGATGGCGTTGCCGAAACAAAACCGGCGTTCGCTGACGGCGGGGTCGGCGCCGCGTGAAAATTGGGTCCAAGCGCACAGCCCGAAAGCAGTAGCGCGGCGGTAAGGAGGGCAGGGCGTATCATTCGGCCGGCTCCCCGGTGATGGCGGGTTTGGGCACGCGGTTGCGGCTGCGGATCTTCGCGGTCTTGGCGGCTGCCCAGCTGGCGATGACGTAGAAGACCGGTGTGAACAACAGCCCGAAAATGGTGACGCCGATCATCCCGAAGAACACTGCGGTGCCCAGCGCCTGGCGCATCTCCGCACCCGGACCCGATGCGATGACTAGCGGCACGACACCCAGGATGAAGGCAAAGCTGGTCATCAGGATCGGCCGCAACCGCGTGTGCGCGGCGCTCTCGGCGGCCTGGTGACGCTCTTCACCGCGTTCCTCCGCCTGTTTGGCGAATTCAACGATCAGGATGGCGTTTTTGGCGGCCAGGCCGACCAGCACGACAAGGCCAATCTGGGTGAGGATATTATTGTCAAAGCCGCGCAGATTGACCCCCAATATGGCGGCCAGCAGGCACATCGGCACGATAAGGATGACCGCCAGCGGCAGCAGCAGCGATTCATACTGCGCCGCCAGCAGCAGGAAGACAAAGACCACGGCCAGGGCAAAGACGATCGCGGCTGTATTGCCCTGGGTCTTTTCCTGATAGGCCAGTTCCGTCCATTCAAAGCCGAACCCGGCCGGCAGATGCTGCGCCGCCAGCTTCTCCATCGCATCGAGCGCCTGCCCCGATGAGAAGCCGGGAACCGTATCGCCCTGCAATTCCGATGCGGTGTAAAGATTGTGACGGACGACGCGATACGGCCCTGAATCATTCTTCAAGGTGGCGACGGAGCCCAGCGGCACCATCTCCCCCGAAGCCGACCGCGTCTTTAAGTTGACGATATCGGATGGCGCCGCACGGAACGGCGCATCGGCCTGCGCCGTTACCCGATAGGTGCGCCCGAACAAATTGAAGTCATTGATATAACTTGATCCCAGATAGGTCTGAAGGGTCGAAAATATCTGATCAGGCGTGACGCCCAATTGCTGGGCCTTGTCGCGGTCGATATCGGCAAAGATGCGCGGCGTGCCGGTGTTGAACAGGCTGAAGACCGATGTCAGGCCCGGCGTCCGGTTGGCCGCCATCATCATCTCGATCGTCGCGCCCTCCAGCGCCCGCACGCCCTTGTTGCCGCGGTCCTGGATCATCATCTTGTAGCCACCGCCGGTGCCGATACCGCGTACCGGCGGCGGCGCGATGACCAGCACATTGGCGGCATCGATGGCGCCCATCGCCTTTCTGAGGTCGGCCAGAATCGAATCGCCCGTCTGACCATGTTTGCGCCTGACCGGAAAATCATCGAGGGCCAGGAACATCGTCGCGGCATTGGGGGCATTGGAGAAGCTGGCACCGTCAAGCCCGGCGATGTTGACGACATGGCTGACGCCCGGTGTCTTCAGCG
>JANYCM010000033.1 GCA_025360285.1 Sphingomonadales bacterium | reverse complement strand
GCCGCCTGGCAAGCCTATCAGCAAGCTCTGGCCGCCCATCAGTCTGCCGTGCAGGCGCATCGCGACGCACGTGACGCGCATCGGACGGCTCAAGACGATACCAATGTCCGGCACACCGCGCTGCGCACGGCGGCCGACCGTCATAATGCCTTGATGCGGACCGCCTATACCACGCCGCCGGCGGCGGTCGCCGCGGCCCCGGTGCCGCCGATTGCTGTGCTCCACGTTGCCCCGGCGCCGGCACCCTCGCCGGTTGTTGAGCAGGCCCCTGAGGTTATGAAATGAAAACCTTTCTTGTTGCCGCCCTTGTGGTGCTGGCGGCCCCAGCAATGGCCCAGACGCCGCCCGCACCGCCGGCGCCAGAAGCGCCACCGCCCCCGCCCGTCTTCGCCACAGTCAAAATTGCCATGCAAACCGCTCAGGGCCGCATCGTTCTGGCGCTGGAAAAACAGCGTGCGCCGGTCACCACCGCCAATTTCCTGCGCTATGTCGATCAGAAACGTTTTGATGGCATCACCTTCTACCGCGCGCTGAAACTGGCGGATGGCCAATATGGCCTGGTGCAGGCGGGGGTGCGCGGCAATGCCAAGCGCGTGCTGGCGCCGATCGCCCATGAACCGACGACGAAAACCGGCCTCACCCATGATGACGGCGCGATTTCGATGGCGCGGCTGGCCCCCGGCACGGCGGCGGGCGATTTCTTCCTGATCATCGGCAATCTGCCCTCGCTCGATGCCAATCCGGCGGGAACGGGTGACACCCAGGGCTATGCGGTCTTCGGCCATGTCATCGAGGGCATGGATGTCGTCCACAAGATTCTTGAGGCGCCAATATCGCCGACGGCGGGCGAAGGCGCGATGAAGGGCCAGATGATCGCGGCGCCAGTGGCGGTAACGACAGTCAGGCGCCTGCCGGGGACGCCCTGACCAGGCCCAGCGCGATCCCGGCAAAGATCAGGAATTGCCCGAGATAATAGCTTATCCACACGGCCAGGCCATGCGCCTCGGCTCCGCCCATCACCCGACCGCCCAGGCGCATGACCAGTAGCGTATCGGAGACCACGAACAGCAACGCCCCCAGCCCGGTCAGCCAGCGCGGGAAGCGGCTCAACAGGGCCGTCGCCGCCATGCCGCAGAGCAGCACCGCATAAAGCGTCACCATCGCAAGCGGCGCGCCGGCCGGCAGCAGCAAGCTGGGCATCGCCAGGCCCCAGCCGATCAGTGCCGCTGCGACCAGGCGATCGGCGACGCGGGAAGCGCTGCGCTGGCGGGTGTAAAAGACCATGGCGATGACATGCCCCAGCGCAAAACTCGCGCCACCGATCATCAGCCCGCCAGGCAGTTCGAGCAGCATGTCGCCGGCCGACCCCGCCGCCATGATCGTCGCCAGCCACCAATGCCCGCGCGGCGGCAGTGCGGCGGCGGCAAGCGCCAGCAGGGCAACGCCGGCACCCTTCAGCAGCAGCGGTGCCGGCGCCGCCAGGCCAGGGGCAAGAAAGGGAAAGGCCAGTCCGAACAGCAGCGACAGGGCCGCCAACGCCGCGCCCGCGCGATGCCGGGACAGGCCCGAATCAATGTGGTTCATGCAGGCACCTGCGGCCGAATCAAAGGGCTTCGCAACCCCCGGCTTTCGCTGTATGGGCGAAATCGCGCGGGGACTGCGCGGAACCTAGTTACGGAGATTTTTGCGATGAAGACTGCTCTCACGCTGGCTGCTGTTGCCAGCCTCGGCCTCCTCGCTGCCTGCGGCGAAAAGGCTGCCGAAACCACCACCACGACGACGACCGACGCGGCAGCACCGGCGCCGGCCGATGCCATGGCGACGACCACGACGACGACCACCCCGGCTGCTGATGCCGCGGCGCCCGCCGCCGATGCGCCTGCCGCCGACAAGGCCGCCGATGCCATGAAGGCCGGTGCCGACAAGGCGGCCGACGCGATGAAGGCCGGTGCCGACAAGGCCGGTGACGCGATGAAGGCCGGTGCCGACAAGGCCGCCGATGCCATGAAGAAGTAAGCATCGCCCGACAGCGATACTGACTTTGACAGCGAAGGGCCGGGACCGCAGCAGCGGGCCCGGCCTTTTTGCTGAACCCCATGGTTAAAGCAGCGTTCACTGTCCGGGCGGCAAGCAGCAGGGGCCCCGGTTATCGGACACGGTTATTGACGGCGGTGGCGGCTATGGCCTAGCCGGGCCGCCAGGGAATGAGGGAGACGCACGATGAAATTGGTCAAGCAGAGTTTGGTGGCGATGCTGCTGGCAAGTGCCGCGCTGGCGTTCGCGGCCCCCGCCATTGCCAAGGAAGCCCCCGCCGCCGCGCCGGCCGGCCCCAAGCCATCCAAGCTGTTCCTGAAACCGCTGTTCGAAATCCAGAAGCTGCAACAGGCCGGGGACAATGCCGGCGCGCTGGCCAAGTTGAAGGAAGTCGAGGCGCTGCCCGATCCGACGCCCGACGACACGTTCATCATCACCCAGATGAAATATAATGCCGCCATCGGCCTTAAAGACAATGTCATGCTGGAGGAGGCGCTGATCAAGCTGCTTGCGTCAGGTCGCATCCCGCCCGCCGACCAGCCGAAATTCCTCAGCAACATCGCGGCGCTGTCCTCCAATCGCAAAGACTACGTCACGGCGACCGGCGCGCTCGAAAAATTGAGCGCGATGGCGCCGAATGATTCGAACACCCTGGTCTCCCTGTCCGAGCTGTATTTTGTCCAGAAGCAGAATGCCAAGGCGGCCGAGACGCTCGGGAAGGCGATCGCCGTCAACAAGGCGGCGGGGCAGGCGGTGCCGGAAGGCTGGTATCGCCGGCAACTGGCGCTGGCCTATGAAAGCAAGATGACCAATGCCCTGATGCCGGCGGCGCTGGCCCTGGTCCAGGCCTTTCCCAACCCGGTCAACTGGCGTGATGCCGTCATCATCACCCGCGAAAGCTATCCGTCGCTGACTGATCAGGAAAATCTGGACTTCATGCGCCTGCAGGAAGCCACCAATTCGCTGAACGGCGAACGCGATTATATCGAATATGCCAATACCGCGATCGACCGCGGCCTGCCCGGTGAAGCCAAGAAGATTCTGGATATCGGCCTGGCCAACAACATGTTGTCGCCCACCAAGCCGATTGTCGCCGAATTGACCAAGACGGCGGCCGCCAAGGTGACCACCGACAAGGCATCGCTGCCGGCGCTGGAAAAGGAATCGAAGACCAATGCCAAGCTGGCGCTGGGCACCGCCGATGCGCTGTATGGCTATGGCGAATATGCCAGGGCGGCGGCGCTGTATCAGGTGACCGTGGGTGATCCCAAGGTTGACCAGAATATCGCCAATCTGCGGCTTGGCGCGGCGCTGGCCAAGGCCGGTGACAAGGCCGGCGCGGCCAAGGCGCTGAAGGCCGTCAAGGGCGGACCGCGCGAAATGATTGCGCAATATTGGCTGGCGATGATCGGGGGTTGATCCACCAGGTTGTGGTTTGGAGGGCGGGCCACGTTCTGGCCCGCCCTTTCCATTTTGGCGGCCAGCACCTATGGAGACGCGACTCAACCGCCCCCGGAGTCGCCCCCCTATGGAAATTCGTCTCGGCCTGACCATTGACGATGTGCTGCTGGTGCCTGCCGCCTCCGCCATCCTGCCCAGCATGGCCGATACCTCGACACGGGTGACCAGCGGCATCACGCTCAACATCCCGATCCTGTCCTCGGCGATGGATACGGTTACCGAAGCCGATATGGCGATCGTCATGGCCCAGGCCGGCGGCATCGGCGTGCTGCACCGCAATTTGACGGTGGAGGAACAGGCCAATGCGGTGCGCCAGGTCAAGCGTTTCGAAAGCGGTATGGTCGTCAACCCGGTAACGATGCGGCCCGACCAGACGCTGGGCGATGCCCGGGCGCTGATGGCGCATCACAGGATTTCGGGCTTTCCGGTGGTGGAGCGTGACGGCAAGCTCGTCGGCATCGTCACCAACCGCGACATGCGCTTTGCCGGCAATGTCGATCAGCCGATTTCGGAACTGATGACCCACCAGAATCTGGTCACCGTGCGCCCCGGCACCAGCGAGGCGGAGGCCCGGCGCCTGCTCCACCAGCACCGCATTGAAAAACTGCTCGTCGTCGATGATGCCGGCCATTGCATCGGGCTGATCACCGTCAAGGACATTGAACGCGCCGTTACCTATCCCGCCGCCACCAAGGATGGCGCCGGGCGGCTGCGGGTTGCCGCCGCCACCACCGTGGGCGATCTCGGCCAGGAACGCACCGAGGCGCTGCTGGCGGCCGAATGCGACCTGATCATCGTTGATACCGCCCACGGCCACAGCGACAGGGTGGCGGAGGCGGTGACGCGTATCAAGAAACTTTCCAACGCCGCCCAGGTGATTGCCGGCAATGTCGCCACGGCGGAGGCGGCGCGCGCGCTGATCGGTGCCGGCGCCGATGGCATCAAGGTCGGCATCGGGCCGGGGTCGATCTGCACGACGCGGGTGGTGGCCGGTGTCGGCGTGCCGCAGCTGACCGCCGTGATCGATACCGCCGAAGCCGCGGCGAAACTGGGCATTCCGGTCATCGCCGATGGCGGCCTGCGCACTTCCGGAGATGTCGCCAAGGCGCTGGCGGCCGGCGCTGCCGCGGTGATGGTCGGCAGCCTGCTGGCGGGCACGGAGGAAGCGCCGGGCGATACCTTCCTGTGGCAGGGGCGGACGTATAAAAGTTATCGCGGCATGGGCAGCGTCGCTGCCATGGCGCGCGGTTCGGCCGATCGCTATTTCCAGCAGGATATCAAGGACCAGTTGAAGCTGGTGCCCGAAGGCATTGAAGGCCAGGTGCCCTACAAGGGCCCGGCGACGGCGGTGCTGCATCAGCTGGTGGGCGGCGTGAAGGCCGCAATGGGCTATACCGGTTCGGCGACGCTCGACGATTTCCGCCGCCGTGCCGAATTCATCCGCATCACCAACGCTGGCCTGCGCGAAAGCCATGTCCATGATGTGACGATCACGCGCGAAGCCCCGAATTACCCGACGACAGGATGATGCCATGACCCCAGCCGCACGTGTTCAGGCGGCCATTGAATGTCTTGACCAGGCGGTCGCCGCCGCGCGCACCGGCGGGGCCGCCGCCGATACCATCGTCCAGCGCTATTTCACCACCCGCCGCTATGCCGGATCGAAGGACCGTCGCGCGGTGCGTGATCTGGTGTTCGATGTCATCCGATCGATCGGCACGCCGCCCGAATCGGGCCGTGCCGCGCTGATCGGCCATGCCCGCGCCCACGCCCCGGATTTGCTGGCGCTGTTCGGCAGCGACGGCCATGCCCCGGCGGCGCTGGCGCCGGGCGAACCCGAGGCGCGGCCGTCGCTGGCGCCCGGCTGGCAGCTCGACATGCTGCGCACGCGGTTCGGCAAGGATACTGACCGGGCGGTCGCCGCGCTGCTGGAACGCGCGCCGCTCGACCTCAGGGTCAACACCCTGGTCGCCAACCGCGACGAACTGCTGATCGAACTGCCCGATCTTGCCCCGACGGCGCTGGCCCCCAACGGCCTGCGTGCCCCCGCCGGGCTCAATATCGAAACCCTGCCGGCCTTCCACGCCGGCAAGATCGAAGTGCAGGACGAAGGCTCGCAACTGGCGGCGCTGGCGGTGGGGGCCGAACCGGGCGAGCTGGTGATCGATCTGTGCGCCGGCGCCGGCGGCAAGACGCTGGCACTGGCGGCGGCCATGGCCAACCAGGGCCGGCTGATTGCCGCCGATACCGATCGCGGCCGTCTTTCGGCGATGCCGCAGCGGCTGGCCCGCGCCGGGGTGACGATCGTCGAGGCGCGGATGCTCAACCCGAAGCGCGAATGGGATGCGCTGTCCGATCTTGCCGGGCTGGCCGACCGTGTGCTCGTTGATGCGCCGTGTTCGGGCACCGGCACCTGGCGGCGCAATCCGGAGGCGCGCTGGCGGCTGACCGCCGACCGGCTGGCGCGTCTGGAGGCCGAACAGGATCGTTTGCTGGCACTGGCGGCACAATTGGTGCGGCCGGGCGGCAGCCTGACCTATGTCGTCTGTTCACTGTTGCCCGGCGAAGGCGAGGTGCGGATCGCGCGCTTCCTTGGCCATGACAAGGGCTTTTCCCCGCAACCCTTCTGCATCCCCGGCTTCCCCGGCCCCGTATCTGAGGGCATATTGTCACCAGGGGAGCAGGGGTGCGACGGATTCTTCATCGCAAGGCTGGGGCGGGTCTGCTAGCATCGCGCGATTGGCGTGGAGAGCTTGATATGCGGATGACCTGGGCCTTGCCGCTGCTGCTGCTGGTTGCCGGCACGGTTTCGACCGTGGCGATCGGTGCCGGCCCGGCGCTGGGCGATGATGTGCTGAAACCCGCGTCACAGCGGATGACCGAGGCGGGCAATGCGGCGCTGGCGCGCGGCGATGCCAATGCGGCGATCGACAGCTTCGAGGCAGCCTTGGCCAGCGACCCCAAGAATGTCGCGGCGTTCAGCGGCATCGCGCAAGGCTATGAAAAACTTGGGCTTCCCGGCAAGGCGGTCAAATATTACCGCGAGGCGCTGGCGCTCAACCCCCAAGACCTGGCGGCGCTGGAAGGCCAGGGCAAGGCGCTGATCGCCCGCGGCGCGACGGCCCGCGCCCAGATCAACCTCGCCCGCATCAAGGCACTGTGCAAGACCGAATGCCTGGCGGCGACGCGGCTGCAAACGGCACTGACGACGGCATTGGCGAGTGCCGATACCGCCAAAGCGGCCGAGGCCATGGCGAAGAATTAAGGCGCGTCCTTCGGCTCGATAATCACGTAAACCGCCGTCGTCGTGCCGATATTGATCGCCTCATGCCAGGCGATGCCGTCGCTCCACCAGCTGCCGCCGGCTTCGAGCACGCGATCGACAGTGCCGCTCGCCGTGGTGATCCGCATCGTGCCACCCGACACGATATAGCCCCAATGGGCAGCATGAAAATGCCGTTCATGCCCCCCGCCGGGTGGAAACACGCAGCGTGCCGCGCGCATCCGCGGGTTGTCGAACAACAAAGTGCAGACCTTCTCGCCGTGCCAGCCGGCATCAAAGGCGCTGGGCAAGGGCGCGGCGACGGCGGCGGCAACAAGCAGCGCGAACATCACGGCTGGCTAATGTCGATGCAATTGCCGTCCGGGTCGGCGATCACGAATGCCCGCATACCATAATCCTTGTCGGCCAGCGCCTTGATGATCGGCACGCCGGCCGCCACGCAGCGCGCCTGCAGCGCCTCGACATCGGCGACAAAAAGATGCGCCACATTGAACGCCGGCCCGCGATAGCCGGGGGCGAGCAGCAGATGCAATTCGGCGGCATCGCGTTCAACGATGGTGAAGATCACCGGATCGCCATTCTGTAAGGTGATATGGAAGCCCAGCACGTCGCGGTAAAAGGCGACGGCACAAGTCATGTCGCTGACGCCGATGCCGGCGGCGATGCGGCCGAAGCGGATGCCATGATCGTCCATGCCGCCTGCCTACAGCCGCGCCGCGGCCCGCGCAAACGCCGCAACCGGCACGGTTTCGGCCCGCGCTTCCGGGCTGATGCCTTCCGCCACCAGCGCTTCCAGCGCGCCGGGAATCCCGCGCACACTGGCGCGCAGCATCTTGCGGCGCTGGCCAAAGGCGGCCGCCGTCAGTTGCGCCAGCGTCGCCGGGCTGGCCCCGGACAGGGGTTCGCACGGCACCAGATGCACCACCGCCGATTCGATTTTCGGCGCCGGCACAAAGGCCCGTGCCGGCACGCCGAAGGCGATCTTCGCCGTCGTGCGCCACTGCGCCAGCACTGACAGCCGGCCATAGGCATGGCTGCCCGGTGCCGCCACCAACCGCTCGGCGACTTCCTTCTGGAACATCAGCGTCAGGCTCGCCCACCACGGCGGCCAGGCGTCGCCCGCCAGCCAGCCTGTGAGCAGCGCCGTCCCGATATTATAGGGCAAATTGGCGATGATATGCGCGCCGCGCCCGGCCACCACCTCGGCATCGACCGCCATGGCGTCGCCGGCGATCACCTGCAAACGGTCGCCCGCCGCCGCCGCCAGTTCGGCCAGCGGCGGCAACGCCCGGTCATCGCGCTCCACCGCCACCACCCGCGCCCCGGCACGCAGCAGCGCCCGGGTCAGCCCACCAGGGCCGGGGCCGACTTCATAGACCGTCTGGCCCACCATCGGCCCCGGCACCCGCGCGATGCGATCGAGCAGATTGCCGTCGAACAGGAAATTCTGGCCCAGCGATTTCCGGGCGTTCAGCCCGTGCCGCGCGATGACCTCGCGCAACGGCGGCAAGTCGGCCAGCCCGCCGGGCGCCGCCGGGTCAACCGGCAAGGCGGCGCGCCGCACAGGCGCCGGCCATGCGGATCGCCTCGATCATCGCGCGCGGGCTGGCGGTGCCGCGCCCGGCGATGTTGAAGGCGGTGCCATGATCGGGCGAGGTTCGCACGATCGGCAGGCCCAAAGTGACGTTGACGCCATCCTCAAAGTGCAGCGTCTTCAAGGGGATCAGCGCCTGGTCGTGATAGCAGCACAGCGCCGCGTCATAATGCTGGCGTGCCGCCGCATGGAACAGGCTGTCGGCGGCGAGCGGCCCGCGGATGGCGATGCCCTCGGCCAGCAAAATCTCCACCGCCGGGCGGATGATGTCGATATCCTCCCGGCCCAAAGTGCCGCTTTCGCCGGCATGGGGGTTCAGCCCGGCAATGACCAGCCTTGGGTGGGCAATGCCATAATCGCGGACCAGCGCCCGCGCCGTGATGCGCGCCTTGGCCACAATGAGCTCGGTGGTCAGCAGCCGCGGCACGTCGGCGATCGGCGCATGAACGGTGATCGGCACGGTCCGCAGGGTCGGCCCGGCCAGCATCATCACGGCGTTGCTGGCGGCGATGCCGCAGCGTTCGGCGACGAATTCGGTCTGGCCGGGGTAGTTGAAACCGATGGCGTACAGCTGCGCCTTGGAAACCGGCCCGGTGACGATGCCGGCGGCAAAGCCGTTGCGGGCGAGGCCGACGGCAATCTCCAGGCTGTCGAGCGCGCAGCGGGCGCCGGCGAGATTGGGGTCACCCGGCACGATGTCACCCGGATCATCGACCTGGACGAGCGGCAGCCCCTTGTCGAACGCCGCTGCCGCATCGCCGGGGGCGGCCAGCGTGATGATCGGCCCCGACCAGACGGCTTCGATGGCGCGGCGGTCACCGATGGCAAAGAAGGGCGGCAGACCTTCGGTATGGCGGGCAGCCCAGGCGGCGGCGAGCACTTCCGGGCCAATGCCGGCCGGGTCACCGACCGATACCGCCAGCGGCGGCGTCATCGTTGCTGCCCCGCCGCCATCAGCGATAATCGACGATGGCGTCGCGGCGCAGATCGCGCAGATAGCGCCGGGCGCGCATGCCGACGCGTTCCTCGTTCATCTGCGAATAGATTTCATCGAAACTCGGCGCCTTGGCCTGCGCCGCCGTATCGTCGCGGCCGCACAGCACCAGCACGCGCAGGCCATCCTTGGCCGATCCAAAGGCCGGGGTGGCCTGGCCGATCGACAACTGCCCCAGCAGATTCTGCAGGGCCGGCGGCAGGTCCTTCATCTTGATCGCATCATTGATGGCCACATCGGCGCCCAATTGCTTGCCGACTTCTTCGGCCCGGCCGCAGCCGCCCATCGCCTGGGTGGCGGCCTGGAAGGACTTCACCTTTTCCAGCGCCTGTGCCTCGGTGGTGCCGGCGGCGAGCGGCAGTGAAATCTGCTTGAGGCTGAGGATGGCCTCGGCCGGATCGGCGGCCAGCACCTGGCGCTTGCCGAGCAGCGCCATGATGGCGACGCCGCCGGTGACGCGGATGGGGTCGGACACCGATGCGGCGCTGTTGCCGGGGGTCAGCGCCGTCACCACCGGGGCGACGGTGTCGTTCAACTGTTCGGTGCGCACCCAGCCCAGATCACCGCCGACCCCAGCGCTGGAGGCTTCGGAAAATTGCCGGGCATAGGCCACGAAACTGGCGCCGCTGCGCACCTGGCCGACGATGCGCGCCGCGTCATCGGTAACCCGCGCCACGGTTTCCGGGGTCGCCGACAGGAAGATTTCGCCGACATGATATTCATCCTTGCCCTTGGCGGCGTTCAGCTTGGCAATCACCGCCTGGACTTCGTCGTCGCCGACATTGACCAAAGGTTCGACCTTCCTTCGCAGCACCCGGCTCCACGCCAGTTCGCCTTTGATCTGTGCCTTGATCGACAGCGGCGATGATCCGGCGGCGCGCAGATAGGCATCAAAGGCCGGGATGGATTTCTTGAAATTCTGGGCGACGCGGGCATAGGAGCGTTCGACTTCGGCATCGGGGATCTTGATGTCGTTGCTGGCGGCTTCCTGGATTTCCAGTTTCTCGTCGATCAGGTTGCGCAGCACCTGCAACCGCAGGCGCGGGCGTTCCTCGTCGCTGACCTTGCCGCCATTCGCCGCCAGCACCAGTGCCAGCCGCTGATCGATATCGGTATCGGTGATGACATCGCCGTTGACGATGGCCTGGGCCTTGCGCAGCGTCGGATCGATTTCGCCGATGACGCGCAGTTCCGGCAGATCTTCGGCGTTGAAGCCCGGTTCAGCCGCGGTCTGCGATCCGGCCGGCGCTGACAGGGCCAGGCCCGCGGCGCATAGGGCCATCAGGGCACGGGCCAAAATCGAACGATTGCAACGCATTCTTGTCTCCGAACCGGATCAGCCGGCATTTGCAAAATTGTCTGTCGGGTTCGCCGCGGCCACCGTCTAGCGCAAGCCAACGCCAACGGCAAAGCGGGGGTTAACGCGGCAAGGCTGAACCGCGGCTGAAATCTGCCAGGTACAGCTCACTTGCCCAGCGTCTTGAACGCCAGGCTGAGCATGAAGGCGTTGCCGGCGCGGAAATCACGGTCGCTGACATAGTCGCGGCGCCAGCCGATGCCGAAGCGGAAACACTCATCTTCATATTCGACGCCGATGCGGTGGCGGACCGGCGAAAAGCCATTGCCCAGCGCCAGCGGATTGTCGCGCTTCGTCGTCAAATCGATGATCGCCGAGCCATAGGCCGACCAGAAGCGGCTGATCGCCACCCGGCCGCCGGCGCGCAGTTCCGACCGGTCTTCCAGATCTTCAAGCTGGATGTTGCGGTTGAGCTTGATGTAACCGATCGTCGCATACGTACGCTTGGTGCCCAGCGAAATGTCGAATTCATTGCGCCGCACCGCCAGCGTGCTGCGATCGACGCGGAAACGCTGGGTCAATTCGACAAAGCGCCCGATCTTGATGTTGGTGCGGCCGACGAAATCGCTCAATTGCGCCGACAGGCCGGTGCCGGTGGGGAATTCATCACCGCTGCCGCTCAGGCGCACCGTCTGGCCGATCTCGCTGCGCAGCGACCAGCCCGGCCGGTCGAGCACATAATTGACCCCATAGGTCAGCCGGGACCCCGATTCAAAGCGATCATAGCCCGGAAAACGGTTGAGATCGAACAGGCTGATGTCTTCCAGCTCGATGGCGCGGCTGTCTTCATTGGGCAGGCCCCGGTTCAGATTCGATGGCGCCGCGACCAGCTGGATGCGCGGCGTTATGGTCTGGGTGCCGCCCAGCGCCGGGCCTGTCAGCGGCCATTCCACATCAAGCGCCGCCAGCGGGATGATACGGCCGTGCCAGCCCGACAGCCCGGCATAGCTCGGTATGGTCGCCTTGTCGGGGTCCTGCACGGCGTAAAGATCGCCGCGCAGCATGGCAGTGGCGGTGATGCGCTGGCCAAAGGCGGTGAGGAAGCTGCGGTCCCAGCGGCCAAAGGCCAGGTTGCGGAACACGCTCTGGCCATCGGTGCGCGCCAGGTTCATGCTGTTGGCACCAAAGCGCACCCGGCCGCCCAGCACCATGTCGGGCAGCCGCAGATCATAGTTGATCAGCGGCAGCACAAAGGGGATTTCGCCGCCGCGATCGGTGCTGCGCAGCCCCTGGAAACCCCAGGCGGCGATCGACAGATAGGAATTGGCGGTGATGTGTTCCAGCGCATAAGTGGAACGCAGATTGTCGTCATAGCCAAGGTTGTACAGGCGATCGAACGTATCATCGGTGGTCAGCCGCACCGAAAAGGTTGATCGCCATTCAGGCGAATGCTGCAATTGCCCCTTGATCCCGAGATAGCCGCGAAACTGGTTGCCGCGATCGACGACGGTGACACCGTCGCTGCTGTAATCGAAGAGCCTTGTATAGGTGAACAGCCCGTCGATCTGGATCGGCCCGTCGCGCAGCAAGCGCCGCGCCTGGAATTGCAACGCCGGGTTGGCACCGCTGTACAGCCAGGGGGTGATCGTCACATCGCGATCGGGAGCCAGCGCGAAATGATAGGGCAGGCTGATCCCCAGGCCCAATTGGCGTTGCAGCTCGATCCCCGGAAACAACAGCCCGGTGACCTGCTTGGCCTCGCCATCGGGGTGCGAGAAGGTCGGCAGGAAGAACACCGGCACGCCGAACATTTCCAGGCTGGCATCGCGATAGCTGATGCGGTGGGTGGCGCGGTTGTACCGGATGCGCAGTGCCTTGACCTGCCACACAGGCGCATGCGGGCAGCCATTGGCATCGGTGACGGCGCACGGCGAATAGATGGCACGCTTGAGGGTGATCAGATCATGGCTGCGTTCGCCCTCCGCCGCCGCCAGCCGGCCGCCATCGTTAAGGACGAGAAGGATATTGTCGATGGCGCCATCGCGCAGCGTGTCGGACAAGACGACCGAATCGCCATAGGCCTGGTTGCCCTCGGGATCAGTGGTGACGACATGGCCGGTGGCGACCACGACGCCGGTCTTCTGGTTATATTCGATCTTGTCGGCGCTGAGCTTATAGGCATCGCGGCGCAGCTTGACAGCGCCGGTGGCGGTGACGACCTCGCTGCGATCGTCATAATGCATTTCATCGGCTTCGAAATCGATCATGTCGCCGGGGGCGACAATGTCACCGCCATCACGCGGCGGCGCCGGCGCTGCCGCCGCCGTCTGCGCCGCGGCGGGGGCAGCGAGCAGCGCCAGGGCGGCAGTCGCCAGCAGGACAGGACGCAGGGACAAACGAGGCTTTCTGGCGGGTAGAGGCAGGCCAGCGGCTTAGCCGCGCCAATGCGCCGCGTCCACTGGCGCTGCACCAGTTTGCGCCGGCGCAGGCGGCGTTCTAGACGATGTGCGACTCAAAATTGCGCAAGGACCGCCCATGATCATCGCTTTCGCCGCCTCGTCCGATGCGGCGCCGCATGCCAGTGTTGTGCTCGCCGGCCCCGATGGCGCGCTCAGCCCGGCGGCGCTTGCTGCCGATGCCGCGACCGGTGGCCAGGTGGCGCGGGCCTTGCAGGCGGCGCGCTTTGAAGGCGACGCCGGCGCGATCGTCGAAATCCTCGCGCCGGCCGGCATGGCGGCGACTCGCCTGCTGGTCATCGGCACCGGCCCTGCCGACAAGGCGACGGCGGCGGTGTTCGAAAAGATCGGCGGGGCGATCGCCGCCCGCCTGCTTTCCAGCGGCGAAACTGCCGTCACGGTGGCGATGGACGGCATCACCGCCGCGCTGCCCGCCGCCGGCGCCGCGGCGCATCTGGCGCATGGTGCTGATCTGCGCAGCTATCGCTTCGACAAATATCACACCACCATGAAGCCCAAGGCGCGGCCCAGCCTGACGCACCTCACCATCACCGGCGTCACCGGCGCCGACGCGCTGTATGCCCAACTCGCCGCCATCGCCGCCGGCGTGGTGCGCACCCGCGATCTGGTCAGTGAGCCGGCCAACATCATCTACCCCGAAAGTTTCGTCGCCAGCGCCGCCGATCTGGCTGACCTCGGCATCGAACTTACGGTGCTGGGCGAACCCGAAATGCGCGCGCTCGGCATGGGCGCGCTGCTCGGCGTGGCGCAGGGTTCGGTGCGCGCGCCGCGGCTGATGGCGATGCGCTGGAACGGCACCGGCAGCCCCGATGCCAGGCCCGTCGTGCTTGTCGGCAAGGGCGTCACCTTTGATACCGGCGGCATCAGCCTGAAACCGCCCGCCGGCATGGAAGACATGAAGTGGGACATGGGCGGGGCAGGGGCCGTCACCGGCGCGCTGCACGCGCTGGCGGCGCGCAAGGCCAAGGCGCATGTCATCGGCGTCGTCGGGCTCGTCGAAAACATGCCCGATGGCAACGCCCAGCGGCCGGGCGATGTCGTCACCAGCATGAACGGCCAGACCATCGAGGTGATCAACACCGATGCCGAAGGCCGGCTGGTGCTCTGCGACGCGATCTGGTGGGCGCAGGAACAATATGACCCGGAAGTCGTCGTCGATCTCGCCACGCTGACCGGCGCCATCATCATCAGCCTTGGCCATGAATATGGCGGCATGTTCTGCAATGACGATGGCCTCGCCAAACAATTGAAGGCCGCCGGCGAAAGCAGTGGCGACCGGCTGTGGCGGATGCCGAT
>JANYCM010000029.1 GCA_025360285.1 Sphingomonadales bacterium | reverse complement strand
TGGCCGCCATGGCGTATAAATATTCCGTCGGACAGCCCTTCCTCTACCCCGACAACAGCCTGTCCTATACCGGCAATTTCCTGCGCATGACCTTTGGCGTCCCCGCCGAACCCTCTGTCATCGATCCGATCATCGAGGACGCGCTCGACAAGATCTTCATCCTGCACGCCGACCATGAACAGAATGCCTCGACATCAACCGTGCGCCTCGCCGGCTCGTCGGGTGCCAACCCGTTCGCCTGCATCGCCGCCGGCATCGCCTGCCTGTGGGGCCCGGCACATGGCGGCGCCAATGAGGCGGCGCTCAACATGCTGCGCGAAATCGGCCGGCCGGAACGCATTCCGGAATATATCGCCCGTGCCAAGAACAAGGATGATCCGTTCCGCCTGATGGGCTTTGGCCACCGCGTCTACAAAAATTACGATCCGCGCGCCAAGGTGTTGCAGGCCACCGCGACCAAGGTGCTCGACAAGCTGGGCATCCATGATCCGGTGCTCGATACGGCGCGCGAACTGGAACGCATCGCGCTCAGCGACCCCTATTTCATCGACAAGAAGCTTTATCCCAACGTCGATTTCTATTCGGGCGTCATCCTGTCGGCGATCGGTTTCCCGACGTCGATGTTCACCGTGCTGTTCGCCCTGGCGCGCACCGCCGGCTGGATCGCGCAATGGACCGAAATGATGGAGGATGCCGATCAGAAGATCGGCCGCCCGCGCCAGCTTTACACCGGCCCGACCTATCGCGACTATGTGCCGCTGTCACAGCGGCCATAAGGCATAGCACCGGCAACCGCCGGTGAATGGGGAGCGGTGTATGCGTAAGCTGTTGATCGCGCTGGCCTTTGCTGCCCTGTCGGTGGCGGGGGCGCCGGCGCTGGCCGGGCCCTTTGCCGATGTCGGCGATGTGCAGCTGCGCCAGGATGTCGAACTTCTGAAGGCGGCGGGCCTAATCGAAGGCCCGATCGACAGTTGGCCGCTGCCCTGGGCGCAGATCGATGCGGGGCTCGACAAGGCCAAGGATGGCCGGGTTCTTGATGCCTATCTGAAGGCCGCTGTCGCCCGGCTCGATAGGCTGGGTGACCATGCAGCGCAGCGCATCGCCGGCGATGTGCGCATCATGGCGACCAGCAACGTTTCGGTAGCGCGCGATTTCAGCACCCTGGCCCGCGCCGAAGGCGATGCCGCCGGCTCGGTGGAATTCAACACCGACACGATCAGCCTGGCGGTCGGTGCCGGGGTGCGCACCGGCCAGGGCGGCAAGGCCTATAATTTTGAACCGAGCCAGATCGCCATCCGCCTGGATAATTGGGCGCTTTATGCCGGCTGGACGCAGGAATGGTTCGGCCCCGGCCAGGATGGCGCTTTGCTCTGGTCGAACAGCACCAGGCCGTTTCCCAAGATCGGCATCAAGCGGTTGATGCCCGACCCGATCGATTTTCCGATCCTGCGCTGGCTGGGGCCAATCCGGCTGGATTTCTTTGCCGGCGTCCTTGATGAAAAGCGCCGCGATTTCAACAATATCGTCACCATCGGTACCCGGCTCAGCTTTGCCCCGTCACCGCGCTGGGAAATCGGTCTCAACCGCACCCAGATGCTGTGCGGCACCGGCCGGCCCTGCGGCACCAAGCAGATCTTCGAATCTTTCGTTGGTGCTGGCAACGCCGATAATCCGACCGCGGGCAGCGTTGCCTCCTTTTACCAACAGGCTGGCAACCAGATCGCCGGCTTCGATGTCAGCTACACACGGCGGTTCGGCCCGGTCGCGGCCAAGCTGTATTTCGAAACCGAAGCGGAGGATTCCCAGCATATCATCCTGGAACAATTCTCACGCCTGATCGGCCTGCATCTGTCCGGCCCCTGGGGGAACCGCGGTGCAAGCTGGGTGGCCAATATCGAATATGCCGACACACTGGCGGCCCAGTTCTTCAATGGCACGCCGCTCGAAAAAGCGTTATCGAGCAAGAAAACCTATATCGGATCGATGTACAATAACAGCCTTTATACCCAGGGCTACAGCTACAATAACTTGCCGATCGGTTATTGGACCGATGGCGACAGCCGCAACCTGGCCTTTTCTGCCAGCGTAACCGACACGCGCAACCGGCGCTTCTATGCCTCCGTACGATCGGTGCATCTCAACCTTTACAGCATCGGCAATCCGCCCGAGGCGATCTATCTGAACCCGACAACCCTTCTTGGCTATTATATCTACCGGGTGTCGGCCAATTCCGAAAAATTCGCCCTGCTCACCGGCGGCACAGAATGGCCGACGCGGTTTGGCGATGTCCGCGTCGAAGCGCGCTACCAGACCGACAGCCCCAACACGCCCGGCGTCACCAAACCGCTCGCCGCCATCGAGGTGCAATTGCGCCAGCGCTTCTGATCGCACTCCATTGCCAAGCCGGGCAAAAACCGGGAATAACGGCATTGCCGCTGCAAGAAAGGCCGCCACCCATGTTCGCCCGCCTGTTCGTCGATCACCCGCGCACCGTCAATGAAAGCTATTTCGAACATATGGCGGCGGCCTTTGGCGTCGGCGCCCGGCTGATCAGCGCCGCCGTCAAATGCTTCGTCCATGGCGTCGTGCCGGGCCTGTGCAAGACCGCCGGCAGCGATGCGATCCTGCAATTGCACAGCGAAATCAGCCCGCGCCGCTTCGACCAGCCGACGCTCTGACATGAACATGGACCTCGGCTTTTCGCCCGCGCGCCTCGCCCGCCTCGATCGTTTCCTCGCCGAAAAATATGTCACCCCCGGCCGGCTGCCCGGCACGCTGACGATGATCGCCCGGCATGGGGACATCGCCCATGTCGGCATCGCCGGTCATGCCGATGTCGCCCACGGCGTGCCGCTCGCCCAGGACACGATCTTCCGCATCTATTCGATGACCAAGCCGATCACCTCGGTCGCCCTGATGATGCTGGTGGAAGAAGGCAGGATCGCCCTGGAAGACCCCGTCCACCGTTATATTCCCGAATGGAAAAACCTGGGCGTCTATGTCGCCGGCACTCATCGCACCGGTTTCCAGACCAGCCCGG